>DATNJD010000073.1:0-6966 GCA_035604075.1 Acidimicrobiales bacterium | reverse complement strand
ATCACCGACGCCGTCGGTGATCAGAAGCCGCTGACCGCCGCGCCGTCAGCGAGACGACAGCCGGGGCGTCGACAGCTGGCGGACCGGGTCGTCGCCGGGAAGGAGCGGGGCGGTCCCGATGATGGGGACATCGCGCTCGATGGCCACCTCGTGGCGCGCCGGTTCGTCGAGCGACACCATGGGTGAGCCGACGTCCTCGCTGCGCAGGAGCCACGAGAAGATGAAGAAGTCGATGGGATAGAGCAGGTAGCCGATCCGCGTGGCGGGGGCCACGAGGATGGCGATGGTCATGACCCAGCCGAGCAGGCGCGACAGGTCGGCCGCCGTCCGCGGTCGGTGCCGGACCAGGACGAAGAGCAGCACGATGCCGCCCACCGCCGCCACCACGACGGTGAAGAGCCGGTGGATTCCCGGGAACCACGAGACGATGGCATGGCCGAGCAGCGGGCTGGAGGCGGGCGAGGTGATGCCGGCCAGGCCGAGGGGGAAGCGCACGACATTGTCGATGAAGGCCGCCGGATTGCCGACGAAGGTGGGGAGGATCGACGGCACCATGACGAGGGCCAGGCCACCCACGAAGGTCAGCGACGGTCGGCGTCCCCGGTTGCCGTCGCGGTCGGTGGCCACCAGCAGCGCCAGCAGGGCGAGCGGCCAGGCCGTGATCTTCATCGACGCGGCGATGCCGAGGATGATGCCGGCGGCCAGGGGTCGTCGACGTTGGAGAAGGATCAACCCGAGGAGCAGCAGCGCCGCTATGGGGACGTCGTCTCCCCCCGTGGCGAGGGGCAGCGCCGCCGTCGGGAAGACGGTCATGGCCTGGAGGGCCAGCACCCGCGGACCGGTGGGGCCGCGGCACAGCGCCAGGGCGGCCACGACCACCAGGATGGTGATGAGCGAGAACACCACCCGGGCGTCGGTCAGGCGCCGCGGTGCCTTGGTGCTGCTGGGAAGGCCGAAGAGCGACATGAGCGGCAGGTAGGGGTTGTAGACGTCGTAGGCCGGTTGTCCGGGCGGCGCGCTGATGCGTTCGTGGCGACCGTCGATCACCCGGTAGAGCGGCTTCCCGTGGGCCAGGTTCGACCCCGACCCCTCGACCACGAGGGCCTCGGGTTGGACGTGCGAGGTACCGCCGCTGTCGGTCTGCCACAGCACCTCGAGGGCGAGGGGGCCGAGGGTGGCGCCCACGAAGACGACGAGGAGGATGACGGTACGCGACGTCGTCCAGTGCCAGGTGGTGGACGTGGCGGCGGGCCCGTCCCCGTCGGCCTCGGCCGCGGCGGCACGATGACGGGCCCGGCGGGCGGACACGGCCGAGGCCAGGGCGCCCAGGGTGTACGGGCCCACGGCCAGCCAGCCCCACTGCCGGTACAGCGAGATCGACGACGCCTGAGCGGTGACGATGGCGAAGAGCGCTGCCGCGGCATACAGCACGGCGTCGCGCTCCTCCGCGCGCCACGACGCGGCCACCCGGGCACCGCGCCCGAGGAGGCGGCTGGGCATGCGTTCCATGCTACGCCCGGTCTGCCGCGGCGGAGTGGCGCTGTCCGTGGCTCACCCCTGCGCCCCGAGACCGAGGACGTCGCGGACGAAGGCGATCTCGAGCTCCGCCGCGCTGGTGACGGTCTCGGCCCGGCGAAAGCCATGGCCCTCGCCGTCGAAGACGACATGGTCGCAGCGCACCCCGCGCCCCCGCAGGGCCTCGGCCATCCGCTCGGCCTGATCGGGAGGCACGACGGGGTCCTTCGATCCCTGCAGCAGCAGCACGGCTCCCTCGATCCGTTCCGGGTGCCGGGCCGGCGACCGCTCGTCGTAGACGTCGGCCGCCTCGGGCAGCGGGCCCACCAGGCGGTCGATGTAGCGGGCCTCGAATTTGTGGGTGTCGGCCGCCAGGGCCTGCAGATCGGTCACCCCGTAGGCGACGACGGCGGCGGCGAAGGGGCCGCCGGCCACCAGGCTCCGCAGGGCCGTGAGGCCGCCGGCGCTCGACCCTTTCACCACCATCCGCTGCCCGTCCACCAGCCCGGCGTCGGCCAGGAAACGGGCGGCCGCCATGCAGTCCTCGGCGTCGGCCACCCCCCAGGCCCCGTCGAGGAGCCGGCGGAAGGCCCGTCCGTGGCCGCTCGAGCCGCGGTAGTCCACGGCGGCGACGGCCACGCCCCTCGACGTCCACAACTGGACCGAGGCGTCGAAACCGGGCTCGACGCACGACGTGGGGCCCCCGTGGCCGACGACCACGAGCGGCGGGAGCGCACCCTCGGGGCCCGCCAGGTCGGGCCCGTGCGGGGGGTAGAACAACATCGAGGCCGTCGTGCCGGCTAGCGGTGTGGGGAAGCTGATCTCCCGGGGGACCGATACCCACGACTCGTCCAGGGGGGCGTCCACCGGTCGGTACAGGGCCACCGCCGGCCCCGTTCCCCCGACGTCCGTTCCTTCGACGACCAGTCCCCCGACGCCCGGTCCGCCGACGTCCCGACGCCCCGCGTACTTGACCTCGTGGATGCCCGGCGGACCGGTGGCCGTCGCTCCGAGCACCAGAACGTCGCCTTCGGCCCCCTCGCCCCGGCAGCGGACGGCGGCGATGGCCACGCACGGCTGGTCGAGTTCCTCGAGGGTGCCGGTGGCGGCGTCCAGGATGCCGAGTCGATCACGGCCCTGGCGCCGGAACCGGCACACCACGGCACCGTCGTCTCGTACGTCGAAGGTGGTCTGCCCGAGGACCCAGTCGGGGCTGTGGAACTCGGCCTCCTCGGCGCACATGCGCTCGGGGGCGACACCTCGTCGCCACCGGAAGGGTTGCCACCAGCCGAAGCGGTCGGAGACGAACCAGAGGTCCTCCCCCGACCAGGTCGGTTGGCCCACGGACTCGTCGGGGCCGCCGGCGACGCATGAGCCCGGGTCGGCGAGGCCGGGGCGGTGCCCCACCCGGCCGGCGGGGGGGAGATCGAGGTCGGCCACCCACAGTTCGCTTCCGTCCCACGGCATGTTGGGGTGGTCCCAGGTCACCCAGGCCAGGCGGCGGCCGTCGGGACTGGGACGGGGGGCGGCCACGAAGTCCCGCCCCGAGGCGAGGACTGCCGGGGTGACGCGCCGGAGCCGGTCGACGGCCACGATCTCGTCGTCCACGGCGTCGCCGTGGTGCCGCTCTCGGACGCAGACCACCCACCGTCCCCCGGCCACGGGGCGGGCGTCGCCATAGCGGTGCGACTCCCCCCGCGGCGCCGGGGGTGTGAGCCGGACGGGGTGTTTGCCCTGGTCCAGCCACCACAGCGCGTTGTCGTCGGCGTTGGTGCAGAGAAAGCCGTCACCCTCGGCGAAGTGGGCGCCGCCGCCGTACTCGTGGACGGTGGAGCGGATGCTCACCCCCTGCGGCGACATCTCCTCGGGTTTGCCTCCCGGGCGCAGGCGCATCACCACCTGGCGGCCCCCTTCGCGGGGCCGGCTCTCGGACCACCAACAGGCGTCCCCCACCACCTGGAGGCCGGCCATGGAGACGCGCATGGCACCGAGCACATCGGGGGAGAGCGGCGACGGCCAGTGGCCGAAAGGTGCGGTCGGCACGGAAGCCGTACGGTACCGCCCGGTGACGACGACGACGGGTACCGCCGAGGTCCCCGACCGGTTCCCCGCCTACCTGGTGAGCCGGGACGACACCGCGCCCGGGGGGCGCCTCGCCTCTCTCGCCCTGGACGACCTGCCGGCCGGGGAGGTGCTCGTGAAGGTTGAGTGGTCGTCCGTGAACTACAAAGACGCCCTCGTCACGAGACCCGGGAACCGGGTGGCGCGGGTATCCCCCCTGGCCCCGGGCGTCGACCTGGCCGGGGTGGTGGTGGCGAGCGACGACGCGTCGGTGGCCCCGGGAACCGCCGTCCTCGCCCACGGGCACGACATCGGCGTCGCCCGCCACGGCGGATTCGCCGCCTACGCCCGGGTCCCGGCCGGGCTGGCCCTGCCCCTCCCGGCCCGCCTGTCGGCCCGGGCGGCGATGATCATCGGGACGGCCGGCTTCACCGCCGCCCTGTCGGCCGACCGCCTGGAGGACCACGGGCTCTCCCCCGGGGACGGGCCGGTGCTCGTGACGGGGGCCTCCGGAGGGGTGGGCTCCTTCGCTGTCGCGCTCCTGGCCGGTCGGGGCCACGAGGTGGTGGCGAGCACGGGGAAGACCGATGAGCGGGCCTGGCTGGAGGCGCTCGGGGCCTCCGCCGTCATCGGACGCGACGGTCTCGACCTCGATCCGCAACGGGTTCTGGGTCCCGAACGCTGGGCCGGGGCGGTGGACTGCGTGGGGGGCGTCACCCTGGCCCGGATCCTGCGCACCCTCCGCTACGGCGCCGCGGTGGCGGCCAGCGGGCTCACCGGGGGCACGGCGCTCGAGACGACCGTCTTCCCGTTCATCACCCGCGACGTGGCTCTCCTCGGCGTGGACACGGTGTCGACCGGGTCGGAGCGCCGTCGCGCCGTATGGGAGCGCCTGGCCCGCGACGCCGAAAGGATCGATCTCGAGTCGATGGTGGCCGCCGAGGTGTCGCTCGACCAGTTGGGCCCGGCCGTCGAGGACGTCTTGGCCGCCCGCGTGCGCGGCCGCGTGCTCGTTCGGCCCGGCTGACGGCGGCCGACCTAGCTGACGACGGCCGTTACGCGCCGGGCGGGGCCGTCGTCTGCGTGTCGGACGAGCCGTGACCGAAGACGGGCGACACCGTGAGGGTGCCGTGGTTGCAGACGGTGTACGAGCCGTTCACCCTGAGCGGCGTGGTGGTGTTGGGGGCAATGGCCTGGATGGCCGCCGCCGTGGGGCACGACGTCTCGGTGCCGCTGGGAACGTCGGAGTAGGCGACGTTGAAGTAGGCCGTGGCCGACGGGCCCACGCTCACATTGGTGGGGGCGAGATTGGTGAACGAATAGGTCCCGCCCTCCACGGTCGTGGTGGTGAGGTTGTTGCCGGCGCCGTCGAGCAGCTGGAGACCGGGGTAGCCGAAGAGCGCGCAGGTGGCCGTGGAAGTGTTGCGGAAGCCGAAGGTGAGCTCGAAGGTACCGGCCGCCCCTTGGCTGCCCAACTGGCTGAGCACGTAGTTGGACCCGGTGCAGCCCGGCACCGTGGTCGTCGTGGTGGGTGACGTGGTGGCCACTGTCGTGGTCGACTGCGACGGGCCCGTGGTGGTGGTGGTGGTGGCGTTGGTGGTGGTCGACGCGCTGGGACTGGGCGACGAGCAACTCGCCAGGGCCGCCGCGGTGACGAGCGCCGTGACGACCGTGGAACTGCGGCCCGAGAGTCGGACCCGTGGGTGGGTCAAGAGCTGAAGTCCTCAGGGCGGACGGTGTCGAGGAATTGGCGGAACTCGCCCACGAGCTCTTCGGGCGTCGCCGACTCCTCGTCGTCCTCGTCCGTCGGCAGCAGGATGCCTTCGGAGTCCATGAGATCGTCGGCCACGAACAGAGGGCTGGCGGTGCGCACGGCCAGAGCCACCGCGTCCGACGGCCGGCTCGACACGGTGAGGACACCGTCGGTCCGTTTGAGGTGGAGCTCGGCGTAGTACGTAGCCGACCGCAGTTCGGTGATGACGACGCGTTCGAGGCTGGCCCCGAGGGTCTCGACCACGTCTCGGAGGAGGTCGTGGGTCATGGGACGAGGAGGGGCCACGCCCTGGATGGCGAAGGCGATGGCCGTGGCCTCGGGCGCACCGATGAAGATCGGCAGCGTCCGGCCCACCCCTTCCGTCTCGGTCAGGAGCAGGACGGGGGTGTTCGACTGGAGGTCCACCCTCACTGCGCTCAGCCGGACTTCGACCATGGGAGCAACTTACCGCCCGTAGAGCTGTTGGACATACGCTTCGGGGTCCTCTTCGAGGACTTCCCGATCACCGGCGGCCACGAATGGCAGGCTGCGGTACAGGCCGGCCACGTCGAGGCCGTAGCCGAGCAGGAGCTCATCAGGGGCCTCGAACCCGGCAAAACGGACGGGGACGGGCACGATCCGCCGGGCCCGGCGGTCAAACAAGGTGCAGACCTCGACCGATGCCGGGCCACGTCGGCGCAGCTCACCGAGCACATAGGTCGAGGTGAGCCCGGTGTCCACGATGTCCTCCACGAGCACCACGTCACGATCGTGGACATCATTGTCGAGGTCCTTCACGATGCGGACGCGGCCCGTTCCCTCGGTGTAGGCCGAGATGCCGAGAAAGTCCACCTCACAGGGCACGGTGACATTTCTGACCAGGTCGGCCAGGAAGAGGATGCTGCCCTTCAGGACGGCCACGAAGAGCACGCCCCCGGGATAGGCGTCGCTGATCTCGGCGCCCAGGCGGGCCGTCGCCGTGGCTATGTCACCGCCGCTGTGGAGGATCCGGGCGCCGTCGCGCCCTGTCACCCGCCGAGCTGGTCGCGCAGGGCGTTGCGCAGCAGGACCGAGCGCAGCTGTTGTCCGAGCCGCGTCAACTCGGTGACGTTGTCGTGGGCGCGCTGGCGCGCCTCGGGATTGCGTTGCTTCAGCAGCGGCAGGACGATCTGTTCGATGAATCCCGCCTCGCGCTCCGCCGCGTGCTTGTGCAGGCGGAGGTGACGCGCCTCGACGCCGAAACGGGCGAAGCCCGCGGCGGTACGGGCGATGGCCAGGCAGTCCTCGTCGAAGTACATGACACCGCCGACGAGCCGACCGCTCACCAGTCCGAACGACTCCAGTTGCTGGACGTCGCCCACCGTGAGACCCGCCGCCGAGGCCAGCTCCTCGACCGTCATGTCGTTGCCCGACATGGTGGAGATGGCCGGCTCGATGCCCGCCGCCGCCACCTCTCGGGCTTTGCCCGCCGCCGCCGGCGCCCCTGCCGCCGGAGCCGCTGCCGCTGCCGCAGGCGATTTCGACGTGCCCCGGGTGCCGGCCGGTCGCGACGCCGCGGCGCGGCGCGGCGTCGTCGCAGGAGGCGGGGACGCCTTGGCCGGTACGTCGGTGGCGCCCTCGTTCCCGCCGTCGGCGAA
>DATNJD010000072.1:0-9174 GCA_035604075.1 Acidimicrobiales bacterium | reverse complement strand
CGGACGAGCGCCTCGATCAGGTTGTTGACCGACTCGACGCTGCCCGACCAGCTCTGGGTCGACCCTCCCAGAACGACCCGCTGGGAGAGCCTGCCCTGTTCACCCACGACGCGGCTGACCCGGGCCAGCTCCACCTCGAGGGCCTGGTTGGCGATGATGACGTCGTTCACGCCGTCGGCCACCTTGCCGGCCACACCCGTCCACTCGAGTGGCATACGGGCGGTGAAGTCACCCCTCTTGACTTGCGCCAGGACGCTCAGGAGGACGCTGCCGTCGAGCGCATCGGGGAGTGCCACTGCTGAATCCGGCATGAATGCCTCCAGAATGTCCGGGGGGTGTCCGTGTGGCGACAAGCGACATCCGGCCCAGATCTAGAGACGTCCGTGACATATTTCGGCCCTGGCCATCAAAAACTGAACAAGTTTCTCTCTCTGCGCCTCTGCGCCTCTGCGCCTCTGCGCCTCTGCGCCGATGGCCCCGATCCGGGGGGACGAGCCGGGTCGGTTCAGGTCCAGGCGGGGTCGCTGCCCACGAAGAGGGCCAGGACCTCGCCGATGGTGCGTTCCCGGCTGGTCGAGTCGTGGAGGGGAAGATGGGCCTGGATGTGGTAGCGGTTGCGGCGGCCGTCCTTCTCCTTCACGACGTAGCCGGCCTCGGTGAGGTCGGCCATGATGCCGTAGGCGGTGCGTTCGGTGACACCGAGCGAGACGGCCAGATCCCGCAGGCGCGCCTCGGGGTCGTGGGCCACGTAGAGCAACGCCCGAGCATGATTGGTCAAGAACCCCCACTCCCCCATGCCTGACAATGGTAGTGCTTTACTAGAAGTAGATTGCGGTAATAGGGAAGGTGAGGATCGGTCCCCCGAGCTGGGCTTCCCGAGGCCCCCAGCAGGCCATCTATGCTGTGGCGCCGCACGTCCCGCCGATCCGCACGATGCCGCCGATCAGCCCACCCGAGGAGCGAAATTCATGGCCGAGTTCACCCTGGTCGCCGAAACCGGTCGGCCCATCGGGTCGCGGCCGGCGCGCCGGCTGCGGGGGGAGGGTCGGATCCCCGCCGTCGTCTACGGCGAGGGGGTCGAGCCCGTATCGGTGTCCGTGGCCGCCCGGGACCTGCGTGCCGCGCTGAACACCGATGCCGGCGTGAACGCCGTTCTGTCCCTGCAGGTGGGCGGGACGACGTTGATGACAATGGCCCGGGAGCTGCAGCGGCACCCGGTGAAGAACACGGTGATCCACGTCGATTTCCAGGTGGTGGACCCCGACCGGGAGATCAGCTCCGAAGTGCCGATCACGCTGGTGGGCGAAGCGATCGAGCTGCACCGGGCCGACGGGATCCTCGACCAGCAGCTGTTCGCGCTGCCCATCCGGAGTCGTCCCTCGGACATCCCGACGCACCTGGAGGCGGACATCAGCGAGTTGATCATCGGATCGGCGGTGCGGGTGTCGGACATCGTGTTGCCCCCCGGGGTGATCACCGATCTCGACCCCGAGGCCGTGGTGGCGGCCGGCCAGGCGCCGCGGGTGCAGGAGGCGGTCGAAGGAGCCGAGGGCGAAGAGGAGGTCGTCGGGGCCGAGGGCGCCGCTCCCGCCGGGGGCGAGCCGGCGGCCGAGTCCGGCGGCGAGGAAGGCTGAGGCTGCGCCGGGTCTTCGGCGCGCCCCGGACGGGGACGAGCGCCGAGCTTTTGGTGGTGGGGCTCGGGAACCCGGGTGCCGAATTCGACAGGACGCGGCACAACCTGGGGGCCGAGACCGCCGTCTTGGTGGCGGACCGTCACGGCGAACGGCTGCGGGCCGAGAAGGGGACGCGGTCCGACGTCGCGCTGCTGCGGCTTCCCGCCGGGCCGGTGGCGGTGGCGGTGCCGCAGACCTACATGAACGAATCGGGGCTGGCCGTGGCCGCCCTGATGCGGCGGTACGGGGTGTCCGATCTGGGTCGGCTGGTGGTCGTGCACGACGAGCTCGACCTGCCCGGCGGGCGGGTGAAGGTGAAGGTGGGGGGCGGGACGGCCGGGAACAACGGGCTCAAGTCGATCCACGCCCATGTGCACGGCGACGGGTACGTGCGGGTGCGGATCGGTATCGGCAAACCACCGGGCCGGCAACCGGGAGCCGACTACGTGTTGCACCGGCCGGGGCGGGCCGAGTGCGAGGCGCTCGACGTGGCCGTGGCCGTGGCCGCCGACGCCGTGGAGATGATCGCCACCGACGGGGCCGACGCGGCGATGTTGCGGTTCAACACCGAGATCAGCACACAACCGGCCGACCGGGCCGACAGTTAGGGACGCCGGCCGCACGCGAGAACGACGCCCGGCGCCGGTAGCCTCGGCGGACGTGAGCCTCCGCTCCCTCCCCCCCCTGCTTCGTCACGAGCCGGCCATGGTCGACGCCCTGTCGGTGGGGTCGACGGCGCTGGCCGTCCCCGAGGCGGCGACAGCATTCGTGATCGCCGGGATGGCCCGGCTGAGCGAGCGGCGGCCGATGCTCGTGGTGACGGCCACCGTGAGAGACGCCGAGCGGCTGACGCACGACCTGACGACCTTCCTGGGTGCCGGCGTGGTGGCGCTCTTCCCGGCCTGGGACACCCTGCCGTTCGAACGGGTGAGCCCCGAGGTCACCACCATGGGCGAGCGGCTGCGGTTGCTGTGGCACCTGGGCGTGAGCGGGGCCGCCGACGGGGCCGACAACGGGGCCGATCCGGCCGAGGCGCCGGCGGTGGTCGTCGCACCCGTCCGGGCCCTGCTGCAGCGGCTCGGGCCGGTCGACGTGGCCGCCTCGCCGGTGATCGTCGCCCGGGGGGCCCGGGTCGATCTCGAGGAGCTGGTGGGCCGGCTCGTGGGCCGGGGCTACCGGCGGGAGTACCAGGTCGAGCACCGGGGCGAGGTGTCGGTCCGGGGCGGGATCGTCGACGTCTTCCCGTCGACCTCCGAGCTGCCCGTGCGGATCGACCTGTGGGGTGACGAGGTCGACCGTCTGACCGAGTTCGACCCCGGCGACCAGCGGTCGGTGTCGAGCCTCGATCGGGTCGAGCTCTTCGGGTGCCGTGAGGTGCTGCCGACAGACGCCGTGCGGGAACGGGCGCGGGAACTGGTCGGGAGCGAGCCGTGGGGGCGGGGGCAGTGGGAGCGGTTGGCCGAGGGGCAGCTGTTCGACGGGATGGAGTCGTGGTTGCCGTGGCTGTGCGACGACGAGCAGGTGCTGCCCGACCTGCTCGGGGCCGGGGCGCGGGTGGTGCTGGTCGATCCGCGGCGGATGCGCGACCGGGCCGTCGAGCTGAACGACGAGGAGGCGGCGCTGGCGGGTGCCCTCGCCGTCACGTGGGGAGTCGTGGAAGGTGCCCACGACGGTGTGGAGGAGATCTTCCCCCGGCTGCACGTGGCCTACGAGCGGCTGCTCGAGCGGTGCCCGGCCCCGGTGTTGCACATGGTGCCGGCGGCGACGTCCTCGGCCACGCCGGTGGTGACGGCCCAGGGGTGGGAGCCGGTCCACGGCGACCGGTCCCGGTTGGCCGGCCGGCTGGGGGCGCTGGCCGAAGAGGGGTACTCGGTCACGGTGTGCGCCGAAGGGGCGGGGTCGGCCGACCGGCTGGCCGCCGTGCTGGCCGAGGAGGGGCTGTCGGTGCCGGTGCTCGACGGGGCCGACAGCGAGGAGCTCGGGCGGCCGGGGATCCGGGTGGTGGTGGCCGCGCTCGACCGGGGCTTCGTAGTGCCCTCGGCCAAGGTGGCGGTGCTGGCCGAGGCCGACCTGACCGGGCGGCGCCGGGCCCATCGTCCGGCCCGGGCCCGGGCCCGGCCCGTGGACGGGTTTTTCGACGACCTGGCCCCGGGCGACTACGTGGTGCACCGGCAGCACGGGGTGGCGCGTTTCAAGGGGATGGTGACGCGGACCGTGAACGGCGCGGCCCGCGACTATCTGCTGCTCGAGTACCGGGGCGACGACAAGCTGTACCTGCCGTCGGACCAGATCGAGGCGCTGACGCCCTACAGCGGGGGGGAAGCGCCGTCGCTCAACCGGCTGGGGGGCTCCGAATGGAGCAAGACGCGGGCGAAGGCCCGCGCCGCGGTGCACGAGGTGGCGGTGGAGCTGGTCGAGCTCTACCGGAAGCGGCTGCAGGTGCGCGGTCACGCCTTCGCTCCCGACACGCCGTGGCAACAGGAGCTGGCCGACGGCTTCGGCTACTCCGAGACGCCCGATCAGGCCCGGGCCATCGAGGATGTCGCCGCCGACATGGAGGCGGAGAGGCCGATGGACCGGCTCGTGTGCGGGGACGTCGGGTTCGGCAAGACCGAGGTGGCGGTGCGGGCCGCCTTCAAGGCGGTGCAGGACGGGAAGCAGGTGGCCGTGCTCGTCCCCACCACCTTGCTCGCCACGCAGCACGCGCAGACCTTCGCCGACCGCTTCGCCGGGTTCCCCGTGCGCGTGGAGATGCTGTCGCGCTTTCTGACGTCGGCCGAGGCGAGGAAGGTGGTGGCCGGGTTGGAGGCGGGGACGGTCGACGTGGTGGTGGGGACGCACCGGTTGCTCGCCGACGACATCCGGTTCAAGGAGCTGGGTCTGCTGGTGGTGGACGAGGAGCAGCGCTTCGGGGTCAGCCACAAGGAGACGATCAAGGCGATGACCGACGGGGTGGATGTGCTGACGTTGACGGCCAGCCCCATTCCCCGGACGCTCGAGATGGCCCTCACCGGCATCCGAGACCTCTCGCTGATCAACACCCCGCCCGCGGCGCGCCAGCCCATCCTCACCTATGTGGGGGAGTACGAGGAAGCGGCCGTGGTGGAGGCCATCCGTCGGGAATTGCTCCGCGAGGGTCAGGTGTTCTTCGTGCACAACTGGGTGCAGGACATCGAAGCGGTGGCGGCGCGGATCCGGTCCCTCGTGCCCGAGGCGCGGGTGGTGATCGCCCACGGGCAGATGGACGAGGGGACCCTCGAGCAGGCGGTGCTCGACTTCTGGGAGAAGCGCTACGACGTGCTCGTGTGCACGACGATCATCGAGTCGGGCATCGACATGCCGACGGTGAACACGCTGGTGGTCGACCGCGCCGATCGACTGGGCCTCGGGCAGTTGCACCAGTTGCGGGGCCGGGTCGGCCGGTCGGGGCACCGGGCCTACGCCTATCTGCTGCACCCGGCGGACAAGGTGCTCTCCGAGGCCGCCTACGAGCGGCTGCGGACCATCGGGGAGCAGACCGAGCTCGGCAGCGGCTTCAAGATCGCCATGCGCGACCTCGAGATCCGGGGGGCGGGCAATCTTCTCGGCCGGGACCAGTCGGGCCACATCGCGGCGGTGGGCTACGACCTCTATGTCCAGATGGTGGCCGAGGCCGTGGCCGACATGAAGGGGGAGCCGGTCCGGCCGGCCGTCGAGGTGAAGATCGACGTCCCCTCCGACGCCCACCTGCCGGCCGAGTACGTCGGTCGGGAGGACCTGCGGCTCGAGGCGTACCGGCGGCTCGCCTCGGTGGTGGCGGAGAGCGAGGTGGACGACGTCCGGGCCGAGTGGCTGGACCGGTTCGGGCCCCTGCCCGTCGCCGCCGAAGGCCTTCTGGCCGTGGCCCGGCTGCGGGTCGAGTGCCTGCGGACCGGGGTGCGGGAGGTGTCGGCCACGGCCCGGCCCGGACAGGCGTCGATGGCCGGCCGGCGGCGGCTGGTGGCCCGGGCGAGTCCGCTCGCGCTCCCGGCCAGCGCCCGGGTGCGGCTGCGGCGGCTGCGGCCCGAGGCGCTGTACAAGGAGGAGGCGCGGCAGTTGACCGTCCCCCTCCGCCCCGACGAGGCCCCGGTGGAGGCCCTGACCGAGTTGCTGCAACTGCTCGTCCCGCAGGAGGCGCCGGGCCCGGCCGCCCCCGTCGGCGCCGACGCGGCCACGGCCCGAAGTGGCCGGGGCCGCGACTCGTCTCGGGCGGGGGCGCGCCGGTAGCATGCCCCTGCCGTGAGACGCCTTCTCCTTGTCGCCGTTCTCGGCGCCGTCGTCGTCGGGGCGACGAGCTGCGACGTGTCGCCGCCGGCGGCCACCGTCGACGGGGTGACGATCTCCCAGTCGATGCTGAATGGCGTGCTGTCGACCGAGATCAACGATCCCCATGCCCAGTGCGCGGCCCAGATCCTGGCCGGGCAGACGAAGTCCCCGGTCGGCATCGGCACCGAGGGCGACGGCACCACCGCCAACGCCGTGTCCCCGGCCTTCGCTGACGCCCAGTTGTTCAGCATGGTGCTGCAGGAGATCGAGACGCAGGCGCTCGCCCGCCGGGGCGTGGCGGTGACGGCGGCCGACGTGGCTGCGGCCAGGATCGACTACCCGGGCCAGCTGCAGCAGCAGCAGTCCCAGACCGGCTCCCCCTCGGGGTGCAGCCTGAACACGGCCACCCCCCTGGCCAAGCAGCTGCCCGCCGGATTCCTCCAGAAGCAGGCCGAGATCCTGGCCGCACAGGAGCAATTCGAGGTGGCGGTGGGTCACGTGAACGTGAGTCCGTCCGCCTTGACGTCGTACTACGACTCGCACCGCTCGCTCGTGACGCAGGAGTGCCTGAACATCATCCTGGCCGACAGCCAGGCCGCGGCCCAGACCCTGCACGACGAGATCGCGGCGGGGACGAGCTTTCCCGCCGCCGCCAAGGCGGCCGGGGCCGACCAGCAGGCGACGCCGCCGAACGGCGAGCTCCAGTGCGGCTACCCGACCGGGCTCAACTCCCAACTGGGGGCGACGCTCGGCGCCACCGTTGACGCCCTTCAGGCAGGACAGCTGTCGGAGCCTCTGACCTGGCAGACGACGAACCCTCAAACAGGGGCACCCACCACGTTCTACCTGGTGGTGCAGATGCGTCAGCACTACCTGGTGCCGTTCGCCACGCTGCGGGACCAGATCCGGCAGGCCATCCTGGCCCAGAACAGCGCCACGGTCGGCGTCCTGCTGCACCAGGCGGTGGCGCGCGCCCAGGTGACGGTGGACCCCCGGTACGGATCCTGGGACCCGGCCCACGGCATCACCGCCCCCACGCCGCCCCCACCGGCTTTCGTGCCCAACGCCAAGGCCAACGTGCCGGCGCCGCTGCTGAATCTGGGGGGACTGACGCTCAATCCCGCATCCGGTTGACGGCTGACGCAGCGTCCTCGGGACCCGCCGCCGGGGGACGTCCCCGGGTGGTCGTGGTGGGGCTCGGCCCGGCCGGTATCGATCTCGTCCCCGAGGCCGCCCTTCAGGCGCTGGCCACGGCGCAACGGAGCTTCGTGCGGACGGTGCGGCACCCCGCCGTGGAGAGCGTGGCGGCGATGGTCCCGGGCGGGCTGGCATCGTTCGACCGGCTCTACGACGGCGCCGGCAGCATCGACGAGGTCTACGCCGGGATCGTGGAGGAGGTCATCGATGCCGCCCGGTCCGTGGCCGCCTCGTGGGCGGGTCCGAGCGCCGCCGGCCGCGCCGGTGACCGGCCGGCCCCCTTCGTCGCCTATGCCGTGCCCGGGTCCCCCTTCGTGGCCGAGCGGACGGTGCTCATGCTCCGCGACGACGGCCGGGTGGCGGTGGAGGTCATTCCCGCCCCCTCCTTCGTCGATCTGGCCTGGGACCGCCTCGGCGTCGACCCGGTGGCGGCCGGGGTCCGGCTGGTGGACGGGTCCTCTTTCGCCGTGGAGGCGGCCGGGGAACGGGGGCCTCTCCTCGTGGCCCAGTGCCACAGCCGACAGGTTCTGTCCGACATCAAGCTGGCCGCCGACGACGCCGGGGGGGACACGGCGCAGCGGTCGGCGGTGCTGCTGCACCACCTGGGACTGGCCGACGAGCAGGTGCTCGCCGTGGCCTGGGCCGATCTCGATCGGACGCTCGAGCCCGACCATCTGACGGCGCTGTGGATCCCCCGGCTGGCGGCGCCCGTGGGGCGGGAGCTGGCCCGGTTGGACGAGCTCGTCCACACGCTGCGGGCGCAGTGCCCGTGGGACGCCGAGCAGACCCACGGGTCCCTGGCCCGGCACCTGCTCGAAGAGACGTACGAGACCCTCGACGCCATCGAGGCCGTGGCCGCGGCGGAACCGGAGGTGGCCCCCGAGGCCGTGGAGCACCTGGTCGAGGAGCTCGGGGACCTGCTCTTCCAGGTGTACTTCCACGCCGTGCTGGGCGCCGAAGAGGGTCGGTTCACCTTGGCCGACGTGGCCCGGGGCGTCCACGACAAGTTGGTGGCCCGACACCCCCACGTCTTCGGCGACACCGTGGCGGCCACCCCCGACGAGGTGGCCGCCAACTGGGAGGTGCTCAAGAAGAAGGAGAAAGGACGCTCCAGCGTGACCGAGGGCATCCCCGCCGCCCTGCCCGCCCTGGCCCTGGCGGCCAAGCTGCAACGCAAGTCGGAGTCGGTCGGGGTGGCGCTGCCCACCCTCTCGGAGCGACGCCGGGAGATCTCCGACGGTCTCGACCGGCTCGGCTCGGCCGGCGGGGAGGACGTGGCCGGCGGGGAGGACGTGGCCGGCGAGCTGCTGTTCGCCCTGGCCGACGTGGTGCGCCGGCTGGGCATCGACCCCGAGACCGTTCTTCGGGCCCGGGCCCAGGCGTTCCGGCGCCAGGTCGAGGCGGGCGAGGCGGGAGGCGCGGTCGGGGTGCAGCCTTCCGCCTGACCGGCGGCACCGTGACCGCCCTGGTCGTGGCTGTCGGTGGCGGCCGTATCCGGCTGGGCGTTCACCGGGCCGGCCGACCGCACCGACGGTCGGCGGCCTGGCTGATTGCGTGGGCGTCGTCGGCGGCGGGCCCGGACAGCGGTCACGGCAACCCTCTACGCTGGCGCTCCGCATCCCGGTGAGGGTCAGCGAGTAACTTCTACAACACCAACCACAGGGGCACCACGGCGCATGAGCAGCATCGAGCAGATCCGGGCACGTGAAGTCCTCGACTCCCGGGGCAACCCCACCGTGGAGGTCGAGGTCCTCCTCGACTCCGGCGCGGGCGGGCGGGCCATCGTCCCCTCGGGGGCGTCGACGGGGACGTACGAGGCCACCGAGTGGCGTGACGGGGGAGAGCGGTACGGGGGCAAGGGGGTGCTCGGGGCCGTCGAGCACGTGAACGGAGAGATCGGCGAGGTCCTGGCCGGCTTCGACGCCACCGACCAACGGGGGGTGGACCTGGCCCTGATCGACCTCGACGGGACACCGACGAAGGGTCGGCTGGGCGCCAACGCCATCCTGGGCGTGTCGCT
>DATNJD010000071.1:0-2132 GCA_035604075.1 Acidimicrobiales bacterium | reverse complement strand
AGGTGGACCAGGTGCCCCACCACGCATCCGTCTCCCACCGTGGTGGGAAAGCCCGGGCCGGCATGGATGACGGTGCCGTCCTGGATCGAGGTGCGTGCCCCCACGACGATGGCCCCATAGTCACCGCGCAACACGGCGCCGGGCCATACCGTCGTGTCGGGTCCGAGGGTGACGTCCCCGATGACGATGGCATCAGGATGGACGTAGGCGCCGGGATCGATGATCGGGACGGCGTCGCCAAGTGCGTAGATGGCCATGGCCGGCGACGCTACCGGTCCGGGGTGGGGTCTTTCGGTTTTCGGGACCAAAGTCCCTGCAGGTGAGGCGCGTCGGAGTCGATACAAGGCAATAAGGGTCGTGCGGCGCGACCGGGCTCGAACGGGCGCGGGGTGTCGGAAACACGGTGAAGGTGTTGGCCATGGTCAAAAGGCGAAGGCTCCGGCGGGTCAAGCTGTGGCAGCTGGCTGCCATCGCCATCGTGACCTTCGGAACGACCGGCGTCACCATGGGGACGTGGGCGTGGTACGACTCCAACAAGGACCACAACGGAGTCGAGCTCCGGGCCAACGCGGCCCAGATCACCGCGACGACGAAGAAGACACTCGACGGATACAACGACCAGATCGCCAGTGCGGCGGCATTGTTCAGTCAGCCCGGGCTCCTCGATCCGTCGTCGTTCCACGCCTACGTGACGAGCCTCGACCTCTACGACCGCTACAAGGGGATCTACGGCCTCGGCCTCATCTCCCTGGTTACCGCAGCCCAGCTTCCGGCCTTCGTAGCCGGGTGGCGGGCGTCGGGCGACCCGGGCTTCGCGGTTTCTCCGCCCGGAATTCGCCCCACGTACTGCCTCGTAAAGGAGCTCGACCAGCAGAACCTGAAGACGCCGATCTCCCTCGTCGGATACGACATGTGCACGTTCAAAGCGCTGCTGCCCGTGCTCGAGAGCGCCACTTCTAGCGGGACGGGGCAGTCGATGGCGGAGTCGACGCTCGTACCCGGGCCGGCGTACGTGGGGAACTTCCTCCTGGTCTCGCCCGTGTACAGCGGAGATCCGAGCACGGTGGCCCAGAGACACGCACAGAGCATCGGGTGGGTGGCGGCGCTCGTGAACGGAGGGCAGATGCTCGAGGCCGCCTTCGGGCCGGCCGCCTCGCACCTCGGCGTGGAGCTGTTCGCGGGATCGAGCACCGCGGCCAAGCAATTGGTGGTCTCCTCTCCGCGCGGACTCAAACAGGGTGCCGCGGGATCGGTGACCGAGCATTTCACCGACAGCGGGACTTGGACCCTGCGGATCCATCCCCTGGGGGGCGCGCCGGGACCGGCAAGTCCGCTCCAGGGGCCCGCGCTGGTGTTCGTCACCGCCATGCTTCTCAACATCGGTATGGCCGCCTTGGTGTGGGACCTCGGACGGGGTCGCCTGCGGGCCCGGCGGTCGTTCATGCAGAGCGAGGAGCGGTACCGGTCGTTGGCGGCGAGCTCGCCGGTCGGCATTCTCGAGTTGACCCAGGGGGGAAAGGCGCTCTACTTCAACCGCCGGCTCAACGAGATCGCCGGCGTTGACGACGCGTTCTGGCACGATCACAGCTGGGTCGACTGTGTCTATCCCGAAGACCGGGCCGATGCGCTGAAGAGCGCCCGGTCGGCGTGGACGCAGATGGACGACCTGGGCGCCGACTTCCGGCTTTTGCGGCCGTCGGGGGAACTGCGCAACGTGCGGGTCCTGGCGGCTCCCGTCACCGGAGCCGCCGACGAGGCGTCGAGCTTCGTCGTGACGGTGCAGGACGTCACCGAGGAAGTGGCCGCGACCGAGGCGCTCGCCTTCCAGGCGATGCACGATCCTCTCACCGGACTCCCGAACCGGGCGTTGTTCCTAGATCGATTGGGCGTGGAACTGGCCCATTCGGCCCGTTCGGGCACCGATCTGGCGGTCATGTTCCTCGATCTCGATCACTTCAAGGTGATCAACGACGGCATGGGCCACCAGGCCGGTGACGAGCTCTTGCAGGCCATCGCCGCCCGCCTGCTCGGTGTGGTCCGGGCCGGGGAGTCCGTGGCGAGGCTCGGGGGCGACGAGTTCACCTTCATCCTCCACGATGTCCACGGCGTAGACGAAGCCGCCGCGGCGGCCC
>DATNJD010000070.1:0-2295 GCA_035604075.1 Acidimicrobiales bacterium | reverse complement strand
GGTAACCGACTGATGGCCGGCAACATCATCCTCGGGTACGACGGCTCCGCCGGATCCAAAGCGGCCCTCGCCGTCGCCGTCAGCGTGGCCGGCGCATTCAGTGCTCCCCTGAGCATCGTCTTCGGCTACGAACCCAATCCCATGGGCGGCGAGACGGCCGACTACAAGAACAAGTTGGAGAAGCTGGGTGAAGACAAGGTGCAGGGCGCCGTGGCCGAGGCCAAGGCGATCGATCCCGCGGTGGAGATCGAAGCGCTGGTCGTCCCCCTGCGACCGGTCGAGTCGCTGCTCGAAGCGGCCACCGAACGCTCGGCCCGGGTCATCGTCGTCGGGGGGACCGGTGAGCGGCCCATCGTGGGCGCCATCCTCGGATCGGTGCCCCACAAGCTGCTCTACCGCTCGGAGGTGCCGGTGCTCGTCGTCCCCGCCGGAGGCGAGTGATGCGTCGGCCCTACCGGCTCCGTCGCCCGCGGTCGTCGGCCACGTCGGCATAAGCGTCGTCCATGGCGCCGGGCATCACGGCGCGTCGCGAAGAGGCCCCGAGTAGCGTGGAGAGGGCTGTGACCCGGACCGACGCCGCTCCCTCGATCGCCCAGGAGCGGAGACTGGTCACCGAGATCCCCGGCCCGCGGTCGCGGGCGCTCCAAGCCCGCCGGACGGCAGCGGTGGCCGACGGGGTGAGCACGAGCTTTCCCGTCTACATCGCGGCGGGATCAGGAGCCGTCCTGGTCGACGTCGACGGCAATGCGCTGATCGACCTCGGTTCGGGGATCGCCGTGACCGGTGTGGGCCACGCCGCCGACAGCGTGGTCGACGCCGTGCAGGAGCAGGTGGCCCGGTTCAGCCACACCTGCTTCATGGTCACCCCCTACGAGTCCTATGTGGCGGTGTGCGAGGAATTGAACGCGGTGACCCCCGGACGCGGCGCCAAGGTGTCGGCGCTGTTCAATTCGGGGGCCGAAGCCGTCGAGAACGCGGTGAAGATCGCCCGGCACGCCACCGGTCGGCAGGCCGTCGTCGTCTTCGACCATGCCTACCACGGTCGGACCAACCTGACCATGGCCCTCACGGCCAAGTCGATGCCCTACAAGGACGGCTTCGGTCCGTTCGCCCCCGAGGTCTACCGGGTGCCGGTGTCCTACCCGTTTCGTGATCCCGACACGATGACCGGTCCGGAGGCGGCGGAGCGGGCCATCTCTCTGATCGAGACCCAGGTCGGTGCGGCCAACGTGGCCTGCGTGCTGATCGAGCCCATCCAGGGCGAGGGGGGCTTCGTGGTGCCCGCCCCCGGCTTCCTCGCCGACATGGCCACGTGGTGCGCGGACCACGGTGCGCTGTTCGTCGCCGACGAGATCCAGACCGGCTTCTGCCGGACGGGGGACTGGTTCGCCTGTGACCACGAGGGGGTGGTCCCCGATCTGTTGACGACGGCCAAGGGCATCGCCAGCGGCCTGCCCCTGGCCGCGGTGACGGGCCGGGCCGAGATCATGAACGCCGTCCACAGTGGCGGTCTCGGGGGGACCTACGGGGGGAACCCCGTGGCCTGCAGCGCGGCGCTGGCCGCCATCGCCCTGATGCGGCACAACGACCTGGCCGGATCGGCGCGGCGAATCGGTGAGGTGGTGCTCGACCGGCTGCGGGCCCTGCAGGCCGAGCATCCGGCCATCGGCGACGTCCGCGGTCGGGGGGCCATGTGCGCCTTCGAGCTCGTGGAACCGGGAACGACGTTCCCCGATGCCGAGGCCACCGGGGCCATCGTCCGGGCCTGCCACGCGGCGGGCGTCGTGGTGCTCACCTGTGGCACCTACGGAAACGTCGTCCGATTGCTCCCTCCGCTCGTGATCGGCAGGGAGCTGCTCACGGAAGGGCTCGACGTCCTCACCGAGGCCGTGACAAGCGTTCTCGGTCCTCGTTCGACAGCCTGAACCTCATGGGTGATCCGGTCAGCTTGCGACCCGTGGACGAGACCCAACTGGGCGACCTCGTCCGCCTCCTGTGGGACCCGTCTGCCCCGGGCGAGTTCGAATGGTTCGGATTCCGTATGCCCAGTGCGCGCGAGGTCGAACGGCGGTGGCACGACAATGGGTTGATCGGCGAGGGATCCTCCTTTCTCGCCGTCATCCTCCAGGATGGCAGCTGTGCCGGATGGGTGACGTGGCACCCGATCGGACTCTTCGGGAACTTCGAGATCGGCATCGCCCTCTTTCCTGAATACAGAGGACGAGGTATCGGAACTGAGGCTCAGCGTCAGCTGGTCGAGTACCTCTTCGATACCACGACCGTCCACAGGCTTCA
>DATNJD010000069.1:0-3224 GCA_035604075.1 Acidimicrobiales bacterium | reverse complement strand
CCACCGTGGTCGAGCTGGTCGGTGTCCCCGATGATGCCGGGGCGCGTGCCGGTGCGGGCGAGGTGGGGGGCGGCGAGGTGGGGGCCGTGGACGCTGTGGTCGACGATCCTGCGCCCGCGGTGACCGGTGCGACGACGGCGGCGGCCGGGGCCGAGCCCTGAGGAGGGCGGGCCGGCGCAGCGTGTCCGTCGCCGGCGGCGCCGACCGTGGCGCCCAGCCCGGCGATGACGACGGCGACGGTGACTGCCCCGATCACGATCCGACGTCTCATTGACGGCACGTTACGCCGCCCGTATCAACCGGCGGCCAAATCGGCGGCAACGTCCTCCGTGCCCGAGCCCTATCCGAGCACCACCGGTCGGTCCGCGTCGTCGTGCTGGTCGTCTGTACACTCGTCGCCGCAGCACCCCGGGGGGGCTGTGCCGGGACCGAGGGGGGACACATGGACCTTGAAGAGATCGCCGCCATCCATCAGCTCAAGTACCGCTACTTCCGCTTTCTCGACACCAAGCGCTTCCGCGAGCTCGGAGAGCTTCTGACCGACGACGCCACCACCTCGTACCAGGGCGGTGATCACTCCTACACCGGTCGCGACGCCATCGTCGCCTTTCTCGAGGAGACCCTCGGGAACACCGACATCGTCTCCATGCACAACGGCCACCACCCCGAGATCGAGCTCACCAGTGCCACGACGGCCACGGGCACCTGGTATCTCGAAGACCGCGTCATCGTGCGGGCGGCGGACCTCGAGATCATCGGGACACTGTTGTACGCCGATCGGTACGAGAAGGTCGGTGGCGATTGGAAGATCCGTCACACCGGGTACGACCGCATCTTCGAGGAACACCGCCGTCACTCGGACGGAAAGCTCCATTCGTTTCGCGCCATGTTCGACGCCTCCTGACGACGAAGCGGACGCCACGTTTCACAGGTAGCCGTCGGGGTCGCTGAAGTAGCCGAAAGACCAGCCTCAGGGGACGAGCACGACCTTGCCGACCAGGGACCGGTCGAGCAGTCCCGCCATCACGGCCGCAGCCTCAGCCAGGGGACGTTCGGTCGGAACCGTGGGATGGAGCCGCCCGCTCTCCACCAGCGACACCAACTCGGCGAGCACCTCGCGGTTGCCAGCGAGATCGCTCATGGCCCACGCTCCCCAGTCGACACCGACCACGGTGCGGTTGTTGAGCAGGACCTGGTTCAGAGGGATCGACGCGATCGGTCCCGAGGCGAAGCCGATGACACAGAACCGGCCGAACCGGCGCGTGGCCCGCAGGGCGGGCTCGCTGTGATGGCCGCCCACCGAGTCGATGACGACGTCCACACCGCCACCGGAGATCTCCCGGGCGCACGTCTTCAGGTCCTCGTCCTCGTACGCGATGGTGGCCGTCGCCCCCATGGCCCGGGCGGCATCCAGCTTCTCGGCCGAGGAGGCGGCGGCGATCACGCGGGCCCCGAGGGCCACACCGACATCGACGGCGGCCAGGCCGATGCCACCGCCGGCGCCGAGCACGAGCACCCACTCGCCGTCGACGACGGCGGTGCGCCGCGTCATGGTGAACCACGCCGTGCTGTAGCTCTGGATGAAGGCGGCCGCCTGGCCGAAACCGAGGTCGGCCGGGATCAGTTCGACGGATCCGCTGTCGACCGCCACCTGTTCGGCGAAGGCGCCGAAGCCGTTCATGGCCATGATCCGGTCACCGACGCCCACCCGGGTCACGCCCTCGGCCACCGCCGACACCACCCCGGCGAGCTCGCCCCCCGGCACGTACGGCGTGGCCGGCTTCATCTGGTAGCGGCCCTGGCAGATCAAGCCGTCGACGTAATTGACGCCCATGGCCTTCACATCGACCACCACCTGGCCCGGTCCCGGCGCGGGGGTCGGCCGCTCCTCCACGACCACGTGGTCGAGGGGCCCGAGCTCCCGGCAGACAACGGCACGCACGGCCTGAGACCCTACGGCGGTCGGGGCCCCACGGCACACCGGAGACGGCCTAGCCTACGATTCCCGAGAGAATGTCGAAGACAACATGAGGGTCGGGTCCGACCGCCGTGGGTGACCGCCGCCAGGAAGCCCTGGACGTCTTGCTCCACCTCGATCTCGAGCCACTGGTCGAGATGGTGATCAGCTCGCCTGCTCCCGAGACCTTCGAGGCACGATCGATCGACGGTGCCGTGCGCTTCCGGCGGCGACGGACGGCCACAGGATGGGCCTTCGAGGTCGACGCCGTGGAGGGCCGCGACCCCCTGGCCGACCAGGACCCCACCCGGTTCTCTCCGCTCTCGGCCGAGGTGGCGGCCCGGTATCCCCACCGCCGCGCCAACAGCTACCCCTACGCCTGGGAGCACGTGGCTCAGATCTTCGACCACCCGTGCGCACCCGACCTCTGCGTCGTGCACACCGCCGCCCACCGCCAAGAGGACCATCGGGGCGAGCACGGCTCGCTCGGCGTGGTCCAGGCCCGGGCCCCGTTCATCCTGGCCGGCTGTGGTGTCCGCCGACTGGGCCTGATCGACCGCCACTGCCGGCTGATCGATGTGGCCCCCACGCTTCTGGCCCTGCTCGGGATCGAGCCCGAGACGGGCGTCCGCCCGGGGCCGGACGGGACCACCGGTGCACCACGCACCGATGCCTATCTGGCCCGGCAGGACGGCGACGCTCTGATCGACCTCTTCGACACCGCCTCGGGATCTCCGCAGCACGTGGTGGCCATCCTTCTCGACGGGTGCAACCCCAACCGGCTCTACCACATGGCGGCGAGCGGAGAGGCCCCGAACGTGGCCCGGCTGCTCGCCCTGGGCACCGGCTTCCGCCACGGGGCCATGGCGTCTCTGCCCACGGTGACCCTGGCCAACCACACCAGCCTGCTCACGGGATGCCACCCGGGGCATCACGGTGTCCTGCACAACGCCTGGTACGACCGGGAGCTCGGCCGTCAGGTGGTGACCGAGTCGCCGGCCACGTGGCAGGAGGCCATGCAGTGGCTCACCCCGGGGGTGGAGACGATCCATCAGGCCATCAAGCGTCGGCGACCGGGCTCCCTGACCGTGTCGGTGAACGAACCGGCCGACAGCGGTGCCGACTACTCGACATTCGACCTCTTCCGCCAGGGCCGGACCGGCGAACTGCTCCCCGATCTCGCCGTGCTCCCCCCATTCACCAGCGAGCCGTACGCGGAAAGCAGCGAGAGCTACCGGTGGTCGACATTCGCCGACACGGTGGCGCT
>DATNJD010000068.1:0-8469 GCA_035604075.1 Acidimicrobiales bacterium | reverse complement strand
GTCGGCGCCGTGGCCGAGAGGCCGACGAGCTGGACGTAGCGTTCCTCTTTCTGGCCCGGTTGGCGGTCGAGGCGGCTGACGAGGGGGGGATCGCGCCGGGCGAGGCCGTCGAGATCGGATTCGACCTCACCGGTGTCGGCGAATTCGGCCATGCGCTGGGTCCGGGTGCGGAGCTCGGCCAGGGTTTGGGGACCGCGCAGCATGAGCACGGTGAGCAGAGCCAGCTGCCGGGCGTCGAGAGCCATGGCCTCGTCCAGGGTGTGGCCGAAACGGAGAGCCGACCGACCGTGGGAGGGGTGGAAGAAACGGGCCAGGCCGTTGGTCTTGGCCCGGGTCACCGTCTCCTCCACCGTCCGCTCGTCGTAGCGGACGACCGGATCGCGGCTCGTGGTCTGATTACAGGCCATGGTGAGGGCGTTCAAGGTGAGGGGATACTGCCCCGGCGTGGTGAGCTGCTTCTCGGCCAGGCAGCCGAGGACCCGCATCTCCTCGGGGGAGAGATTCATGGGCGGAGCATAAAGGTCGAACGGGGGCGGCGGAATAGCCGGCCACTGCATGTGGTTGGCCCTGGTGGACGCGCCGGCGCCCTCAGGAGGTGGTGTTGCCATGGAGGTCCGGGAGCTCGGCCACATCGTGCTGTACGTGCGCAACGTGGAACGATCGGCGCGCTTTTATCGCGAGGTGCTCGGCTGGCGTCAGATCCTGCCCCACGAGGGCGACGGGATGCCGTTTCCGGCCGCCGCATTCTCGGCGCCGTCGGGACGGACACACCACGAGCTGCTGCTGATCGAGGTGGGGGAAGACGCCGCGCCGGTCCCCCACGGGCGGCGGATCGGGATGTACCACTTCGGACTGAAGGTCGGTGACTCCGACGACGAGCTGCGCGAGGCGCTGCGGCAGTTGGAAGAGTCCGGCACCACCGTGGTGGGGACGAGCGACCACACCGTGACCCACAGTCTCTACATCGAGGACCCCGACGGAAACGAGATCGAGCTGTACGTCGACGTGCCCGGTGTCGACTGGGTGAACAACCCCGAGCTCGTGGCCAGCGCCATACGGCCTTTGCGGCTCTGAACGCGACCACCCCGTGACCGGGACGCCCGGGCGGCAGCAGAATCCTTGACACGACCTTTCGGACCTGTTCTAGTCCCAGTGACCGAAAGAGGGTCAGAGGTTCCATAGCCGCACCGGAGTCGTTTCTGTTGCACAACGATCGCCGAGGCATCAGGCGTCGGCGCTAGCCACGGGGGTGGACATGTCGACCGATCCAGGTGGTCCCGCCGGAGCCGCACTCGACGCCGACACGATGAAATTGCACGAGCTCGGCTATGCCCAGGAGCTCCGGCGGCGGATGAGCGCCTTCTCCAACTTCGCCGTCTCCTTCACGATCATCTCGATCCTGTCCGGTTGCCTGACGGCATACGGCATCGCCATGACGAACGGCGGGCCGGTGGACATGACGTGGGGTTGGATCTTCGTCGGCTTGATGACGACGATCGTCGGCCTGGGCATGGCCGAGGTGTGTTCGGCCTATCCCACCGCCGGCGGCCTCTACTACTGGTCGGCCCGTCTGGCCAAGAGGAACAAGGCGGCGTGGAGCTGGTACTGCGGGTGGTTCAACCTGCTCGGCCAGGTGGCCGTCACGGCCGGGATCGACTACGGCTTCGCCCTGTTCTTCAATGCGTTTCTGAACTTGACGACCGGGTGGACGGCCACGCCCGGCCACACCTTGATCATCTACGCCGGCATCCTCATCGTGCACGCCGTCCTGAACATCTTCGGCGTGCGCGTGGTGGCCTTCCTCTCCGACGTCAGTGTGTGGTGGCACCTGCTCGGGGTGCTCGCCATCGTCATCTCCCTGCTCGTCATCCCGGCCCACCACGCGTCGGTGTCGTTCGTGTTCACCGATCTCGTGAACGAAACGGGATACCACAACAGTTTCTACGTCTTCATGATCGGACTGCTCCTGGCGCAGTACACCTTCACCGGTTACGACGCCTCGGCCCACATGACCGAGGAGACCCACAACGCCGCCATCGCCGGCCCCAAGGGCATCGTGAATTCCATCCTGGTGTCGCTCGTGGCCGGCTTCGTCCTGCTCTTCGGCCTCACGTACGCCATCTTCAGCAAGGCCGAGTACGCCAAGGTCTATGCGTCGGCCACCGGCGTTCCCCCCGTGCAGATCTGGATCGACGCCATCAACCGGCACGGGGGGGAGATACTGCTGGTGGTGGCCATGACGGCCCAGGCGTTCTGCGGCATGGCCTCGGTGACGGCCAATTCCCGGATGATCTACGCCTTCTCGCGCGACGGCGCCATACCGGGGTCGAAGTTCTGGCACCACATCAATCCCCGGACGCGGACGCCGAGCCGCTCCGTCTACTTCGCCGTGGTGTTCGCCTTCCTCCTGGCTCTGCCGTCACTGTGGAGTGCGGTCGCCTATGGGGCGGTCATCTCGATCGCCGTCATCGGCCTCTACATCGCCTACGTCATCCCCACCTTCTTGCGGCGGATGGCTGGCGATTCGTTCGAACAGGGCCCGTGGCACCTGGGCAAGTGGAGCCCGCTCGTCGGTTGGGTCGGGATCGTCTGGGTGGGGATCATCACGGTCCTGTTCGTCCTGCCCACGGCCAGTCCCATCACGTGGCACGACTTCAACTACACGCCGGTGGCCGTCGGCGTGGTTCTGCTCTACGCCACCATCTTCTGGTTCGCCAGCGCCCGCAAATGGTTCACGGGACCGCGCTCCCAGGGAAGTGAGGCCGACCTCGAGGAGATCGAGGCCCGGTTGGCCACGGCCGAGCAGCTCGAGGCCACGTTCTGAACGGGCCCGTCGCGCCGGTTCATGCACCACGACCCCCGGGCTTCGGCTCGGGGGTCGTGCGCGACGGTGGGAGAATGCTTCGATGAGTGCCGTCCACGAGCCGGCCGGGAAGGCGGCGCCGTCGGTGGTGACGGTCTTCCGGTCCCGGCTTCGTCCCGGGTCCGTCGAGGAGTACGAGCCGCTGGCCGAGCGGATGGTCGAGCTGGCCCGGGCCATGCCCGGGTTCGTCGACTACAAGACGTTCGCCGCCGACGACGGCGAACGGGTGACCGTCGTCACCTTCTCCTCCCTCGAGGACCACCGGGCCTGGCGCAACCACGCCGAGCACCGCCGGGCCCAGACGCTCGGCCGGGAGCGGCTGTACGAGAGCTTCGCCATCCAGGTCTGCACCTGCATCAGCGAGACGCGGTTCCCGCCCTGACCGAAAGCGATCAGTTCTCCCCGTCCGACCGGGCCCGGGCGCGGATCCGGGCCCGCGCCCGCAGGCTGGAGACGATGAGGATCCCCACCACGAGGACGGGTAGGGCACCGACGACCACCGGCCTGACCCCGACGCCGTGGACGAACAGGGCGGCGGATCCCATCGCCACCAGCGCACCCACCAGCAACTCCGGCGTGTCACCCACGAGGAAGTCCCACCAGAAAAGGCCGAAGGCGACCAGACCGCGTCGCCAGGCCGGCGCGCGATGGACATCCCGGGCGTCGTGCCCGCTGTCGGTGGTGGCGGCGCGTGTCTCGTCAGGCGACACGGACATCCCCGCGTTCGCGGCTGAGGGCGCGGCCGAGCACCCAGGCGGTGACGGCGTAGACGGCGGCGAGGACGAGCAGCGCCAGATCGGAACCGGGCCAGTGCACGCCGATCCCTTCACCGGTCCAGAAGGTGCCGTAGCTCACGAGCATGACGCCCACCACGGCCTTCAACGCATTCTCCGGGACGCCCGAGAGTTGGCGGGCCACCACCGCTCCGACGGCGCCCACGAGCACCACGGCGGCCAGGGCGGCGAGCGATGCCACGGCCAGCCGGTTCTCGGTGGCACCGAGCGTGAGGACGATGACCACGACCTCGAGGCCCTCCAGGAAGACGCCCTTGAAGGCGACCGTAAAGGCCGTCGAATCCCGACCCGTGGGCCGGCTCGACGCGGCGGACAATTCGGCCACGTGGGTTTGGAAGATGGCGTCCTCGTCGTGCTTGGCCTTCAATCCGGCCGACCGCAGCACGGCCTTCTGCAACCACTGCAGTCCGAAGACGAGCAGCAGGCCGCCGACGACGATGCGCAAAGTGGCCAGAGGGACGTAGTGGACGAGGGCCGGCCCCACGGCGGCGACGAGGGCGGCCAGGACGACCACCGCCGTGGCCGTGCCCTCGAAGGCGGAGCGCCAGCCCCGGGTCACACCCACCGCGACCACGATGGTCAGGGCTTCGACCATCTCGACGGCGCTGGCCAGGAAGACGGCCACCAGGAGGACGGCGAGGCTGTTGTGCACCTCGCCAGCCTTACACGAAGTGCTCCGACCCGAGACCCGTCGGCATCAACCAAACTGTCCCGATGCCTCGGCTCATCCTGTGGGACATCGACGGCACCCTGGTGCGGGCGGGCGAGATCGGTGCCCTCATCTTCGACCGCGCCATCGAGAAGACCCTGGGGTCACCACCTCCGGGCCGGGTGGTGATGAGCGGGAAGACGGACCCGCAGATCGTGGGCGAGTACCTCGACCAGTTCGATCTCGTCGATGCCGCCGCCCATGTCCCCGCCATATTGGAACTCCTCGAGGCCGAGCTGGCCGCCCAGGCGCACGAGATCAGCGCCCACGGCTACGTGCTTCCCGGCGTGGCCGAGCTGCTCGCCCGTCTGCACACCGAGGACGACGTCGTCCAAACGGTGCTGACGGGAAACATCGAAGCCAATGCAGCGGTCAAAGTCGGAGCCTTCGGGCTCGACCGGTGGCTCAACCTCGAGATGGGTGCGTACGGCAGTGACCACGCCGACCGGACCGAGCTCGTTCCCATCGCCATGGCCAAGGTCCGCGCCGGGCGGGGCCTCGACTTCGCACCCGACGAGGTGTGGGTGGTGGGTGACGCTCCCAACGATCTCGCCTGCGCCCGGGCGGCCGGCGTGCGCTGCCTGCTGGTGGCCACGGGCCGGCCCACCTACGAGGAACTCGAGGCGCTCGGTCCCGATGCGCTACGCCCCGACCTTCACGCCGTGGACGAAGTGGTGAACCTGCTGTTGTCGTGACATCGAAGGGCGCGGTGGCGGCCGCGTCGATGGGCACCGGACGCCGGCAGCGAGTAGGACATAGACCATGGAAACCTTCGCGTCCGCCGTCGATGTCGCCGCCGCCGTACGGGGCCGGGTCATCAGTCCCGTCGAGGTGTTGGACGCATGTCTGGCCCAGGTCGACAAGCTGAACCCCGAGCTGAACGCCGTGATCTGGCGCAACGACGAGGAGGCCCGGGCCGAGGCCCAGGCCCTGGCGGACGCGCTGGTGAGCGGCGTGCTCGAGCCCGGTCCCTTCGCCGGTGTCCCCATTCCCGTCAAGGACCTCACGGCCGTCGAGGGTTGGCCCGTCACCTACGGATCGTTCGGCGCCTCCGAGGGTGTGAGCACCGAGGGCGAACTGGTGACCGAAGCGCTGCGGACGGCCGGCTTCCTGCTGTGCGGGAGGACGAACACCCCCGAATTCGGTCCTCTCACCGTGGCCGAGAACACCCGCTACGGCATCACCCGCAACCCCTGGGACACGGATCGCTCACCGGGCGGGTCGAGCGGCGGGGCGGCCTCGGCCGTGGCCGCCGGCATGTTCTCGGTGGCCCACGCCAACGACGGCGGGGGCTCCATCCGGATCCCGGCGTCGTGCTGCGGGCTGGTGGGGCTGAAGCCCAGCCGGGGACGGGTGCCGGCCCGGGTCCCGGGGTGGTTCGCCATGGTCACCGAAGGCGTCGTCTCCCGGACGGTGGCCGACACGGCCGCCATCCTCGACTGCATCAGCGGCCCCGATCCCTTGTCGTGGGACAACGCCCCGGCCCCCGAGCGCCCCTTCGCCGCCGAGGTCGGGGCGCGACAGGGACGGCTGCGCGTCGCCCTGTGCGTGACCTCGGCCCTCGGCGTGCCGGTCGAAGCCGCCCCCCGGGCGGCAGTCGACGCCGCCGGCCGGATCCTCGAGGGACTCGGACACGACGTCGAGGTCCTCGAGGAGGACGTGCTCGATCCCGCCGCCATCGGGGCCTTCCTGAACGTGGTCAACACCGGGTACGCGGACTACCCCGACGTGGACTGGTCCAAGGTGGAGCCCCACAACGTCATCGGCCACGCCGCCGGCGCGGCCGTGGACGGGCTCACCCTGGTGCATTCGCTGGCCCAGCTGCGTCTGGCCAGCCGGGCCGTCATGGCCCGGTGGGGCCGGGACTTCGACCTCCTCGTCACCCCGACGATGACCATCGAGCCGCCCGTGGCCGGCGCCGTCCTGGCCGAGGCCCACGCCCACCCCGAGGCCCCGGCCGCCACCGCGCTCGCCATGGTGGCCTTCACCGCCATCTTCAACATCACCGGTCAGCCCGCCATCAGCCTGCCCCTGCACTGGAGCGACGCCGGGCTGCCGGTGGGGGTGCAGTTCGTGGGCGGTCCCAGCCAAGACAGCCTGCTCATCCGGGTGGCGTCGCAGATCGAGGAGGCGGCCCCGTGGTCGGAACGGCGGGCGCCGTTGTCCTCGTCGTAGCGGTTCGCTCTCCCCAGCCGCCTTCGAGCTCCCTAGCCGCCCTCGAGCTGGCGGTAGATGGTGCCCGAGTCGAAGTAGACGCGCTCACACACGATCTTCTCGCCCTCGAAAATGAACAGCGCCACCATGGGGCAGCGGAAGGAGCGCCCGGTCGGTTCCTCTCCGGCCAGGGATCCGGTGTGGGTGCCCAACAGGTCGAACTCCACCACCACGGCGCCCTCGGTGCCGTAGAGGGCCCGGACCTCGTTGCGTTGATCGGGGAAGACCGCCCGCGAGGCGGCGTAGTAGGACTTGACCTCGTCGATGCCGTCGTAGACCTGACCGGTGCCGATGAGCTCGTAGCGGGGACGGGCGAAGGTGGCGAGGGTGTCGTCGAAGCGCGACTCGTTCTCCGACGCCATGTGCTCACGCACCACGGCCTCCTGCCGTTCCAACAAGCCCGCCTGCACCGTAGCCATGACGCCCTCCTCGGAGAGCCAACCTAGGCGCATCGGCCGTGAGCGACAATGTGGCCATGACCATTCGGGTGGGTTTCCTCGGCGCCGGATTCATCGCCAACGTCCATGCATCGCTGCTCCGCTCGTGCAACGTCGTCGGCTGGGCCGGTGTCTTCGATACCGACCGGTCCCGGGCCGAGGCATTCGCGGCCAAGACGGGGGCGACGGTGTGCGGGGACGAAGACGAGGTCCTGGCCGGCTGCGACGCCGTCTTCATCTGCACATGGACGTCGGAACACCTCCGCCTGGTCGAGATGGCGGCGGCCCGGGGACTGGCCGTGTTCTGCGAAAAGCCTCTGGCCACCGACCTGGCCGGCGCGGCGCGGATGGCCGAGACCATCCGCCAGGCGCAGGTGGTGAACCAGGTCGGGCTCGTCCTGCGCTTCTCCCCCGCCTTCTGCTGGTTGCGGAACCTCATCGCCGACGACTCGAGCGGCAGGGTGATGAGCGTGATGTTCCGAGACGACCAGTACATACCGCTGCAGGGCATGTACAAGTCCACCTGGCGAGGCGACGTGTCCCGGGCCGGCGCCGGCACGCTGCTCGAGCACAGCATCCACGACGTCGACATCATCGAATCCCTCGTCGGCCCCATCGCCACGGTGTCAGGCTTCTCGGCCGAGTTCCACGGCATCACCGGCATCGAAGACGCCGTCAACCTGTCGATGTCGTTCGCCAACGGGGCCGTCGGATCACTGCTGTCGGTCTGGCACGACGTCCTCGCACGCGAGAGCTCGCGTCACGTCGAGGTCATGTGCGAGAACCTCTGGTGCTCGATCGAGACCGACGACTGGTGGGGACCGGTGCGCTGGCAACGTGCCGACGGGGAGTCGGGCAGTCTCGAGGGGGGCGAGCTGGGCGAACGGGTGTGGGCCGCCGGGCTGGCGCCGGTCAACCCCGACCAAGGATTCCTGGACGCCGTCACCGGGGGTCGAACGCTCGGCCCCGACTTCGAGAACGCGCTGCGGGCCCACGTCGTGGTCGACGCCGCCTACCGGTCGGCCGCCGAGGGAGGCATCCCCGTCAGCGTTCCCGCCGGTCACCTATAGGCCGCCTCCTGTCCGGCCACGATCTGGACGAGATTGCCGAGGGCCAGGTTCACGTCGTCGAGGTGCAGTCCCCACGTCGGCCCGAGGGTCTCGGTCACCCGGGGCCGGGTGTCGCCGGCTTGGGCGATGTCGCTCACCTGAAGCCACGAGGCCCCGGCGGCGTTCTCACACTGCGCCGTATAGAGAGCCGGGTACTCCACCCACGGCGTGGAGACGACCGCGCCCGCCACGGTGGGACCGGGGCGCAGGAAATAGGGATCGAGTGGCCCGGAACCGCCGGCGAGATCGGCCGGGTTCGTGCACAGGACCTCCATGCCGGTCGAGGCGGTTTGATTCGACTGGAGGCTCACTCCCGTCCCGGGCCGTCCGAACAGACTGTCGG
>DATNJD010000067.1:0-3140 GCA_035604075.1 Acidimicrobiales bacterium | reverse complement strand
CCCCAGGAACTGGAGACGGCCACCGCCGGGCTGCGCGCCAGTCGGTATTTCTCCACGATCTCCGGACCCCTCGACCCCAACGGGGCGGCGATCACCCCCGCGGAGCTGTCATCGATCTACCAACAGGTCCACCGCTACGGTCCGGCCCAGGAGCTGGTCACCAGACCCCTCGTGCCTCCGGCCGGCTCCGACCTCTCGGCCGCCGTGTACACCACGTACCTAGCCACCGCCCGCTACATCAGCGCCGACGGGCACACCGTCCAGTGGTCCACCGGCCTCGCGGTGGGGTCGGCCGGGAGCAACGCGGCCATCAGCGCCGTGCCGGCCATCCGCCAGAGGGTGGACGCCGTGGCGCGGCGAGCCGGCGCCGACGCGAGCGGCGTGGCCGGGGAGGCGTCCGCGCTCTATGACGTGAGCTCCATCTCGAACAGTGACGTCGGCACCATCGTCCCCATCGCGATCCTTGCCATCGGGCTCGTCCTGGCGCTCGTCCTTCGCAGCCTCGTCGCTCCCGCGTACCTGATCCTCAGCGTCGTGCTCTCCTACCTGGCGTCGCTAGGGATCTCCGTCATCGTCTTCATGAAGATCCCCGGGAACTCCGGCATCATCTTCCTCCTCCCCTTCCTCATGTTCATCTTCCTGCTGGCCCTGGGCGAGGACTACAACATCCTCGTCATGACCCGGATCCGCGAGGAGGCGCGGGGGCACGAATTGGAGGGCGCCGTGATCAGGGCGGTCGGCGCCACCGGTCCGACGGTCACCTCGGCCGGGCTCGTGCTCGCCGGGACCTTCGTGGTACTCGCCGTCGTCGGCGGGTCGGGTCAGGGCAACGAGGAGATCCGTGTCATTGGTGTCGGCCTGGCCATCGGCATCCTGCTCGACACGTTCGTCGTCCGCACCATCCTCGTCCCGTCCATCGTCGAGCTCCTGGGCCGATGGAACTGGTGGCCGTCGGGCATGAGCCAGCCCGCGGACACCCCCGATGCAACCTGACCCGGACCGAGTCGCCGCACGGCGTGCCCAATCCCGACACCTCATGTCCTCACCGTGAGGCCCGATGAGCTGACCGTTCAAGATTGACCCCCGCGATGCCGATGGACTGACAGTGGGGCGTTCACTCCTCCATGCGCGCCAGGCCGGAACAGCGGAGCAGGTGTCCGGAGGGCACCGTCGCTCTGGCGGCTCTGGCCGCACACCGATTGAGAGGAATCACGTGAGACGTCGTGCACCGAGGCTCTCCCTTCCCGCCTCCATGGCCGCTCTGGCCCTGACCACCGCCGCCCTCGGGGCGGCACCGGCCGCCCAGGCCACCGAGGTCGCCCACGCGGCCGGCTTCACGGCGACCCAGGAATGGAGCCAGACCCTCAACGACGCCGGCAATCCGATCGCGCTCTCCTCGCCCAACGTCGCCAACCTCGACGGGCAGCCCTCGGTCGTCGTCGGTGACCTCGCCGGAGACGTGTACGCATTCCACATCGCCGGCGGATCGGGTGTCGGGGGCTGGCCCTACAACGCGGGCGCGCCCATCGACTCCTCCCCCTCGGTGGCGCCGATCGACCCCAACGGGCTGGACACGGTGTTCGTCGGCACGGGCAACGCGGCCGACCCGACATCGGGTGGGTACCAGGCCATCGCCCCCAACGGCGGCGACCAGTGGTTCGTCCCCGAGAGCAACCCGGGCACGGATCCCACGCCCCATTCGGGCGTCTCGGCGTCCCTGACGGTCGACGCCTACGCCGGCGGCTACGGCGTCGAGGCCGGATCGCTGGGACAGAACACCTACGCGCTCACGGCGACGGGCGGGGCGATGCTGGGCGGCTTCCCGTGGTTCTCGGCCGACTCGGTGTTCTCGACCGCTGCGGTGGCCGACCTCTACTCCGACGGCAACAACGAGATCGTCAGCGGCGGGGACTCGAGCGCGGGATCGGCCTACGGTCAGACATACGGCAACGGGGGCCACATCCGGATCCTCTCGAGCGCCGGCAATGCCGGGACGGGAAACCCGGCCGGCGGGTTGATCTGCCAGTACAACACGACGGAGAACATCGACCGTTCGTCACCGGCCGTGGGCCAGTTCCTCACCGGCGGTGCCGTCGGGATCGCAGTCGGTGACGGCAGCTTATGGAACGTCTCCGACTCGAACAAGGTCTTCGCGCTCAACACGGGCTGCGGCCTCGCCTGGAGCGACACCCTCGACGGGATCACCGCCGACTCGCCCGCCCTGGCCGACGTCGGGGGCAACGGCCAGCTGGCAGTGGTCGAGGGGACCCAGATAGGGCAGTCGAGCGGCACGATCTACGCCCTCAACGGCAGCAACGGGGCCATCGTGTGGTCGGCGCCGACCTCGGGCGCAGTTTTCGGATCGCCCGTGACGGCAGACCTGACCGGAGGCGGCTACCAGGACGTCATCGTCCCCACGACGGACGGGATCGACATCTTCGACGGGCGCTCGGGCGCCGAGGTGATGACAATCGGTGCCGGCGACGCGTTCCAGAGCTCGCCGCTGGTGACCGACGACCCCGACGGCCACATCGGGATCACGGGCGCGGGCTACAACAACGCCAACCACGGGACAATCGTGCACTGGGAGATCGACAACACGAGCGGATCGGGGTCCAGCGTGTACGAACAGGGCGCGTGGCCCCAGTTCCACCACGACCCCCAGCTGACCGGGGACGCCGGCACACCGGCACCGGCGCTCGAGGTGCCGTGCAACGCACCGGTCGGGGGCCCGGACGGCTACGTGCTGTCCGCGTCCGACGGGGGCGTCTTCGACTACGGCAACATCCCGTTCTGCGGGTCCACCGGCAGCATCCACCTCAACAAGCCGGTGGTGGCCGCGGCCCTGACCGCCGACGGCGGCGGGTACTGGGAGGTGGCCTCCGACGGCGGCATCTTCAGCTTCGGGAACGCCGGCTTCTTCGGCTCCATGGGCGGCAAGCCGCTCAACGCGCCCATCGTCGGCATGGCGGCGACGCCGGACGGCAAGGGGTACTGGCTCGTGGCGTCCGACGGCGGCATCTTCAACTTCGGTGACGCCCGCTTCTTCGGCAGCACCGGGAGCATCCATCTCAACCGGCCCATCGTCGGGATGGCCGCGACCCCGAGCGGCAACGGGTACTGGCTCGTGGCGTCCGACG
>DATNJD010000066.1:0-3149 GCA_035604075.1 Acidimicrobiales bacterium | reverse complement strand
CTCATCCCCCACGGGGGCCACTCCATGGGCTGGACCGGTCCCTGGGTGCTGGCCGAGCTCATCGGCGGCGCGGCGCTGCTCGTCCTCTTCGTCTGGATCGAGACCCGGGTGCCGCAACCCATGTTCCACCTCTCGCTCTTCCGCATCCGCGCCTTCGCCGGCGCGGGACTGGCCAACCTGCTCTCCAACATGGGCCGGGGCGGTCTCCAGTTCATGCTCATCCTGTGGCTGCAGGGCATCTGGCTACCCCTCCACGGCTACTCCTTCCAGTCCACCCCCCTGTGGTCGGGCATCTACCTCGTCCCCCTGTCCATCGGCTACCTGGCCTCGGGCCCCCTGGCCGGACGGCTGTCTGACCGCTACGGCCAGAAGTGGTTCTCGAGCGTCGGCATGTTCGGCGCGGCGGTCACCTTCGTCGTCCTGCTCCTGCTGCCCGTCAATTTCTCCTATCCCGCCTTCGCCGTCGTCGTCCTCCTGAACGGCATCTTCGTGGGCCTCTTCTCGGCGCCCAACACCACCACCATGATGAACGCCGTCCCCGCCGACCAGCGCGGCGCCGCCTCGGGCATGCGCGCCACCTTCATGAATTCGGGCTTCGTCCTCTCCATCGGCATCTTCTTCTCCCTCATGATCGTGGGCCTGGCCGCCACCCTCCCCGCCGCCATGGCCCACGGCCTCTCGCTCCAGGGTGTCCCGGCCGCCGTGGCCCACCGCGTGGCCTCGCTCCCGCCCGTCGGCACCCTCTTCGCCGCCTTCCTCGGCTACAACCCCATGCGCACCCTCCTCGGCCCCCACGTCCTCGCCCGCATCGGCTCAGCCCACGCCGCCACGGTCACGGGGAAGTCCTTCTTCCCCTCCCTCATCTCGGGCCCCTTCCACCACGGCCTCGTCATCGCCTTCGTGGCCTCGGCCGGCCTCTGCGCGGCGGCGGGCCTGGCCAGCCTGTGGGCCGGCAACCAGCACGAGGCCGAGGGGGAGCGCCAAGCCCGCAACTGCGCCGCCGCCGTGGCCCCGGGACAGAAGGCGTCGGTGGCATGACGCCGGCCGACGTCACCGTCCTCTACCGGATCGGCGAAGTGGCCGAGCGCGTCGGCGTCTCGCCCCGGACGCTGCGCTACTACGAGGAGCTCGGTCTCCTCGCCCCGTCGGACCACTCGGCCGGGGGGGCGCGCCGCTACAGCGAAGAGGACGTGGCCCGGCTGCTACGCATCCGGGAGCTCCAGGAGCTCCTCGGCTTCGACCTCGGGGAGATCAAGGTCGTCCTCGGGGCCGAGGACCGCCGGGCGGGCCTGCGCAGCGAGTACCTGGGCAGCGCCGACCTGGCCCGGCGACGCGAGATCCTGGCCGAGGCCGTCCAGATCAACGAGCGCCTCCGGTCCCTCGTCCGGGCCAAGCAGGCCCGGCTGGACGAGATGATGCGCACCCTCGACGACAACACCGACCGTTACCGGTCGAGAGCCGAGGAGCTCGAGGCCGAGGACACGGCGCCCGACCAGGGGGAAGGCAGGGCCCGGGACCGGGGTCGGGGCCACGCCGGGTCGTAGACTCCCCGCGGTGAGGGCCGAGGACGCAGGGTCGGACCAGCGGGCCGGGTCGGACCAGCGGGCCGGGTCGGACCAGCCGGCGGCGGACGAGGCGTCACTCGACAGCGTCCTCACCGTCCCCAACCTCATCACCGCCGTCCGGCTGGCACTGATCCCGGTGTTCGTGTGGCTGCTCTTCGGCGCCCATCGCCAGACCGACGCGGCGATCCTCCTGGCCGTCCTCGGGGCCACCGACTGGATCGACGGCTTCGTGGCCCGCCGCTTCCACCAGGTGTCCACCCTGGGCAAAGTTCTCGATCCCCTGGCCGACCGGCTCCTCGTGGGAACGGCCGTCATCGCCGTCATCATCCACGGGGCCGTCCCTCTGTGGTTCGGTATCGCCACGTTGGCCCGAGAGGTGCTCGTGTCGGCCGCCGTGCTGCTGCTGGCGGCCCTCGGGGCCGAGAGGATCGACGTGCTCTGGGTGGGGAAGGCGGGCACTTTCGGCCTCATGTTCGCCTACCCGGCGTTCCTCTTCGGCTACGGCAACGTCTCCTGGCACACCCCGGTCACGGCCTTCGCCTGGTTCTGCGCCATCCCCGCCATCGTCCTGGCTTACATCGCGGCGGCCGCCTACGTGCCCGTGGCGGCGCGGGCGCTGTCCCACGGACGCGCCGGGCGCCGAAGGGGCGGGGGAGCACCGGCAGACGGCGCGTCCTCAGGCATCCCGGGCAGCCACGAGAGGTAGGGTCAAGCCTGATGCTGCCGTGAAAGCTTTGATCATGGCCGGCGGGGAGGGGACCCGTCTCCGCCCGCTCACCTCGAACCAACCGAAGCCGATGCTGCCCATGGCCAACCGGCCCATGATGGAGCACGTCGTCAGCCTCCTCCGCCAGCACGGCTTCGAGGACATCGTGGTCACGGTGGCCTTCATGGCCAATGCCATCCGGAGCTACTTCGGTGACGGATCGGAGTTCGGCGTCCGGATGGTCTACGCCACCGAGGAGACGCCTCTGGGCACGGCCGGATCGGTGCTCAACGCCCGCGACGAGCTCGACGAGCGCTTCGTCGTCATCTCGGGTGACGTCCTCACCGACATCGACCTCACCTCCGTGGTCGACTTCCACCGGGCCAAGGGCGCCCTCGCCACCATCGCCTTGAAGGCCGTCGAGGACCCGCTCGAATTCGGCATCGTCATCACCCGGGAGGACGGATCGATCGACCGGTTCCTGGAGAAGCCCACCTGGGGGCAGGTCTTCAGCGACACCATCAACACCGGCATCTACGTCCTCGAGCCCGAGATCTTCGACTTCATCCCGGCCGGCCGGCCCGTCGACTTCTCCGAGGAGGTCTTCCCGGCCGTGCTGGCGGCGGAGAAGCCCCTCTACGGCGCCGTCACCGACGGCTACTGGGAGGACGTGGGCACCCTCGAGGCCTATGTCAGCGCCCACCAGGACATCCTCGACGAGAAGGTGGCCGTGACCATCTCCGGCTTTCCGCTGCGGCCGGGCGTCTGGCTGGGCAAGGGCGCCTCGGTCGATCCCACCGCCACCGTCCGGGGCCCGGCCATCATCGGTGACAACTGCCACATCGGCGCCGACACGGTCATCGGCGGCTACTGCGTCC
>DATNJD010000065.1:0-2657 GCA_035604075.1 Acidimicrobiales bacterium | reverse complement strand
TCGCCACCTCCCCCCCGGTACACCACAACTTCGAGAGACTTCCACCCGTACGCTCCGAACGCCCCGTCTGGGACTTCCACCACCCCGACGCCATCGCCATCTCGCACAGCAACGGAAACGGCCACAAGCCGTTGCGCGACCCGGCCACCGTCGGATCGGGTGCCGATGGCGAGTCCCGGTAACGACGAGTACGAGTACAGAGAGGACACGACACGTGCGCATCGAGGCCCTCCTCCTCATCGGCATCGCCGTGTTCTTCGGCATCATCGGTGCCGTCTACTGGTTCTGGGCCTACGAACAGGGCGGGACCATGATGCTCGTGGGAACGACCTTGCTGGGCCTGCTTCCCGGTGCCTACTACTTCTGGTGGTCGCGCCGGATGGTGCCGAGGCCGGAAGACCGCAACGACGCGTCGATCGAGGACGGTAGCGGCGTCATCGGGTCGTTTCCGAACTCGAGCATCTGGCCCTTCGTCTTGGGCATGGGACTGTTCCTGGTCGTGCTGGCCGCCGTGTTCGGGCTGTGGCTGCTCGCACCCGGTTTCGCTCTTGTCCTCTCGGCCGCCATCGGCGTCACGGTCGAGAGCCGGCGGGGCGGCACTGTTTAGCCCGACATTTGGCCCGACATGTGACGGTTGACCCGGCACGTGATTGGTCAATCGGTCCTGTGACAGCTCGCCCTCAGGACGTGTGAGGGCCCGGCGCTAGGGTGACCGGCGTGGAATCGAAGGTCTTCGAGCCGGGCAGACTGGGTCCGATCACCCTTCGGAACCGGATCATCAAGGCGGCCACCTTCGAAGGTGTGATGCCCGATGGTCTCGTGAGCGACAAGCTCGTCGCATTCCACCGGCGCGTCGCCTCGGGAGGCGTCGGCATGACGACCGTGGCCTATCTGGCCGTCTCCCCCGAGGGGCGGACCGACAAACGGTGCATCTGGCTCCGGCCCGAGACGGTCGGGGGGCTGCGTCGCCTGACCGACGCCATCCATGATGACGGCGCCGCCGCCGCCGCTCAGCTCGGTCACGCCGGTCCCGTGGCCAACTCCCGGTCCAACAAGGCACCGTCGTTGGCGCCGTCGAACGGCTTCAGCCCCATGGGAACCCGGCTTCGCGCCGCGAGCGAACAGGACATCGCACGGATCACCGAGGACTACCGGGGTGCCGCCGCCATGGCGCTCGAGGCTGGCTTCGACTGCATCGAGATCCATCTCGGTCACAACTACCTCCTGAGCGCCTTCTTGAGCCCCAAGCTCAACCGCCGTGACGACCGGTGGGGCGGGAGTCTCGAGAACAGGGCCCGGTTCCCCCGCCAGGTCGTCCGGGCCGTCCGCGAGGCCGTCGGTGACCGTGGCGCGGTCACGGCCAAGCTGAACATGGCCGACGGGGTGCCCGGCGGTCTGTGGTTGGAGGAGAGCGTGGAGGTGGCCCGGATGCTCGAGTCCGATGGGTACCTCGACGCCCTCGAGCTCACGGGCGGGAGCTCTTTGGCCAACCCCATGTACCTGTTCCGGGGCGAGGCACCGTTGCGGGAATTCGGCGCCACCCTGCCACCGCCGCTCCGACTGGGCTTCCGCCTCTTCGGCCATCGGTTCCTCTCGGCCTATCCCTTCGAGGAAGCCTTCTTCCTCCCCTACGCCCGGCAGTTCCGCGACGCCCTCTCGATGCCCCTCATCCTCCTCGGAGGGATCAACCGGCTGGACACCATCGAGCACGCCCTGGCCGAGGACTTCGCCTTTGTGGCCATGGCCCGGGCGTTGCTGCGCGAGCCCGACCTCGTCGAGAAGATGCGCAAAGGCAGGTCGAGGCAGTCGCTGTGTATCCACTGCAACAAGTGCATGCCCACCATCTACCGAGGGACGCGCTGTGTCCTCGTGCCCGACCCCGGCGCCGCCACCGTGGCCGGCAACTGACGCGAGCGCTCAACTCGGTGGCCATCGCTCCGTATCTCCGGCGGATCCGCGAGCTGGTGGGACACGAGCTGCTCGTCCTCCCCGGCGTGGCAGTCGTTCCCCGAGACCCGAACGGTCGCATCCTGCTCGTCCGGATCATCGACACCAGCCAGTGGGCCCTCATCGGCGGCACCGTCGAACCGGACGAATCCCCCGACGATGCGGCGATACGCGAGGCGCAGGAAGAAGCGGGCGTCCGGATCTCGCTCGGCCCGATCCTCGGGGTCATCGGTGGCCCCGAATTCCGCATCAGCTACCCGAACGGCGACGAGACGTCGTACGTGTCCACCGTCTTCGATGCCACCGTCATCGGTGGGACCCCGACACCCGACCACGACGAGACGTCCGAGGTGCGGTGGTGGGACTCCGACCAACTGCCCGCGGACGAGATGAGCAGCTTCACCCGGGCCTTGATGCGCGCCGTCGGTTTCGCCCTGCCCGTCACCCCCGCCTGACCATCGGCACCGGCGAGAATTCGTCCTCTGACCAGGGACTATTCCCGTTCGGCCGGCAGAGCTCAGGCCGGGCGGCGCAGGACGTCGCGCGAGATCTCCATCTGGCCGAGGTGCTGGAAGAGTTCCTCGAGGATGTGCAGGAGCACAGCCCCCTGCGTCTTGCTGTCGGGCCGGCCCTCGTCCTCCCGACCGGGCTCGTGGTGCGGCGGCGCGGCGGGTTCCACGAGAGCGACGTCCACTTCGAGCTGACGACGG
>DATNJD010000064.1:0-7421 GCA_035604075.1 Acidimicrobiales bacterium | reverse complement strand
TGCCCGCCTCGCCGGTCGCCCCGTCGCCATCGTGGCCAACAACCCGGGCGTGAATGCCGGAGCCATCGACGCGTCGGCGTCGGACAAGGCGGCGCGGTTCCTCCAACTCGCCGATGCCTGGGGCCTCCCCGTGGTGAGCCTCGTCGATACACCGGGTTTCATGGTGGGACCCGAGGCCGAGGCGACGGGACTGGTCCGCCATGCCAGTCGGCTGTTCGTGGCCGGTGCCGCAGTGCGGGTGCCGATGGTGGCCGTGGTGACCCGCCGCGGCTACGGCCTCGGCGCCCAGGCGATGTGCGGCGGCAGTTTCACCACGCCATTGCTCACCGTGGCCTGGCCGCAGGCGGAACTCGGGGGGATGGGGCTCGAAGGGGCGGTCCGGCTGGGCTACCGGGCCGAGCTGGACGCGATCGCCGATCCCACCGAGCGGGCGGCGGCGGAGGTGCAGATGATCGCCGCCGCCTACGAGCACGGTCGGGCCCTGAACGTGGCCGGCCATCTGGAGCTCGACGACGTCATCGACCCGGCCGACACCCGGCGTGTGGTGGCGGCCACGCTCGATCGAGCCCCGGCCCGCTTGCCCGGTGCCGGCGAACGACGCTTCGTCGATCCCTTCTGAGCGCGGCGCCAACGTCAGGACCGCACGGGCGCGGCTCTCGATCGGCCGGGGAATCTATTCAGCGACACGCCTGGGTCCGCTGGCGCACTAGCCGACGCTCGCCCGGTGCTCCTCGGCCAGGGTGACGAGCTCGGCCATGATGCGGCCGAAGTCGAAGTCCTTCGGGGTGTAGACGGCGGCGACGCCTTTGTCGCGCAGCACCTTGGCGTCGTCGGGGGGGATGATGCCGCCGACGATGACGGGGACGTCGATGCCGGCGGCGCGCAGCCGGTCGAGGATGTCGGGGACGAGATCGAGGTGGCTGCCCGAGAGGATGGAGATGCCCACCAGATCGACGTCCTCGTCGGACGCGGCGGCCACGATCTGCTCGGGGGAGAGCCGGATGCCCTGATAGATGACCTCGAATCCGGCGTCGCGGGCCGCCACCGCGATCTGCTCGGCGCCGTTCGAGTGGCCGTCGAGACCAGGCTTGGCCACGAGCAGGCGCGGCGGCCCCCCGGTGCGTTCGGCCAGGGCCCGGGTGCGGGCGCGGACCTCGGCCACTTCGTTGCCGCGGTGGCCCACCCCCCCGGTGACGCCGGTGGGGGCACGGTACTCACCGAAGATGTCGCGCAGGACCCGGGCCCATTCGCCGGTGGTCCCCCCGGCGTGGGCGAGGGCGATGGTGGCGGGCATGATGTTGGCGGACGGATCCTCGGCCGCGGCGCGCAGCGCGTCGACGGCCCGTGCCACCGCGGTGGCGTCCCGGCGGGAACGCCAGGCGGCGACGTCGTCGCGCAGGTGGGCCTCTTCGGCCGGGTCGACCCTCAAGATGGTGGCGGCCCCGTCCAGACCGGCGGCCAGGGGCGAGGGCTCGGTCTCGGTGAAGCAGTTGACACCGACGACCTGGAGCTCGCCCGTCTCGATCCGCCGGACCCGGTCGGCCTGGCTGCCCACCAGGCGGCGCTTCAGCTCGTCGACGGCTTCGAAGGCTCCCCCGAGGGCGAGGACATCCTCCAGCTCGGTCCAGGCCGCCTCGGCCAGTTCGGCCGTCTTGGCCTCGATGACGAGCGATCCCTCGAAGATGTCGTCGTGTTCGAGGAGGTCGGTCTCGAGGGCGAGGATCTGCTGGATCCGCAGTGACCACTGCTGGTCCCAGGGCCGGGGCAGGCCCAGCGCCTCGTTCCACGCCGGCAGCTGCAGGGCCCGGGCCCGGGCGTCGCGTGACAGCGTGACCCCGAGGGCCTCGAGGACGATACGGGGGACGTTGTTCTCGGGCTGGGCCTCGGTGAGCCCGAGCGAGTTCACCTGGACGCCGTAGCGGAAGCGGCGGAGCTTCGGGTCCTCCACGCCGTAGCGCTCCCGGCAGATCTGGTCCCACAGCCGGGTGAAGGCCCGGACCTTGCAGGTCTCCTCGACGAAGCGGATACCGGCGTTCACGAAGAACGAGATCCGGCCGACCACGGCTGGGAGCTCCGAGGGGTCGATCTTGCCCGAGTCGCGCACGGCGTCGAGGACGCCGATGGCGGTGGCGAGCGCATAGGCCAGCTCCTGGACGGGCGTGGCCCCGGCCTCTTGGAGGTGGTAGCTGCAGACGTTGATGGGATTCCAGTCGGGAACGTGACGGACGGTGTAGGCGATGGTGTCCACGATGAGCCGGCGACTGGGGCCGGGCGGGAAGATGTAGGTCCCACGCGACAGGTACTCCTTCACGATGTCGTTCTGGGTCGTGCCCGACAGGCGCCGGGGGTCGACGCCGGTGTCCTCGGCGTGGGCGATGTAGAGGCCGAGCAACCAGGCGGCGGTGGCGTTGATGGTCATGGACGTGTTCATGGTCTCGACGGGGATGCCGTCCATGAGCTCGTTCATGTGGCCGAGGTGGGCGACGGGGACGCCGACCTTGCCCACCTCGCCGGCCGCCTCGGGGGAATCGGGGTCGTAGCCGGTCTGGGTGGGGAGGTCGAAGGCGACCGAGAGGCCGGTCTGGCCCTTGGCCAGATTGGTCCGGTAGAGGGTGTTGGAGGCCCGGGCCGAGGAGTGGCCCGAGTATGTCCGCATCACCCAGGGCTTCTCACGGCGATCGTCGGGCACCGGACGCCGCCTCCGGCTACTTGCGGTAGTCGTAGAAGCCCTGGCCGGACTTCCGCCCGAAGAGCTCGGCCGAGACCATCCGGCGCAGCAGCGGGACCGCCGCGTAGTTGGGGTCGCGGAACTCGTCGTAGAGGGCGTCGAGGATGGCCAGGCTGGTGTCGAGACCGACCAGGTCGAGCAGCGCGAACGGGCCCATGGGGAATCCGCACCCACCCTTCATGGCCGTGTCGATGCCTTCCATGGTGGCCACCTTCTGCTCGAGCAGGCGGACGGCGTTGTTCAGGTAGGGGAAGAGGAGGGCGTTCACGATGAAGCCGGCCTGGTCCTTCACTTCGACGGGTGACTTGCCGCAGGCCTCGGCGAAGGACAGGGCCGCGGCGATGGTGCCGTCGGACGCGGTGATGGGCCGGACGATCTCCACCAGGGCCATCACCGGCGCCGGATTGAAGAAGTGGATCCCGCAGACCTTGTCGGGCCGACCCGTCTCCATGGCCATGTCCACGACGGGCAGGGTGGAGGTGTTGGTGGCCAGGATGGTGTGGTCGCCGCAGATGCGGTCGAGCTCGGAGAAGAGGTGCTTCTTCACGGCCAGGTCCTCCACCACCGACTCGATGACCAGATCGCAGTCGGCCAGCTCCGAGAGATTGGAGACGGCGGTCACCCGGGCCATCGCCGCGTCACGGTCCTCGGCCGCGATCTTGGACTTGTCGACCTGTTTGGCCAGGGATTTGGCCATACCGGCGACCATGGCGTCGGCCGTGCCCTGGGCCCGTGAGCGGAGGATCACCTCGAAACCACGGACAGCGGCGGTCTCGGCGATGCCGGACCCCATGATCCCGGAACCGACCACTCCGACGCGCTTGATGGACATCTCCGCATGTTACCAAGCAGTACGAAGGGGGCCCGGGGGGCACCGCACCACGCTCTACAGTGGCCCCCATGGCCACCTCCTGCGGACCCCTGGCGCTGGTGGGAGGCAACGAATGGCAGCCGGGCTGCGAATTCGACGCTGAGCTGTTGGCGGCCTCGGGCGGGAACGAGGTGCTGGTGCTGCCCACGGCCGCCGCCTACGAGCACCCCGAAAAGGCCGTGCAGAGCGCCGAGGCCTGGTTCAAGGGTTTCGGCGGCGTCGTCCGGGGGCTGATGGTGCTCGGCCGGGCCGACGCCGAGGACGAGGGCAATGCCGGCGCCGTCCGGGCCAGCCGCTTCACCTACCTGGGCGGGGGCTCGCCCATGCACCTGCGTTCGGTGCTGAAGGCGTCGTTGTTGTGGGAGGCGCTGCTCGAGGCCTGGCGCAACGGCGCCGTGGTGGCCGGTTCGTCGGCCGGCGCCATGGTGCTGACCGATCCCATGGTGGACTCGCGTGGCGGGGCGCTCACGGTGGGCCTCGGCATGGTGGAGCAGATCGCCGTGATCCCCCACTTCGGCGAGGAGAACGCCGAGAAGGTGCACCGCTCGATCGCGCTGGCGGCGCCGGGCCTACCCGTCGTCGGCATCCCCGAACGGACCGCTCTCATCCGGGACCCCGACGGCGGGTGGCGCCAGGCCGGCCACGGTGAGGTCCAGGTCTTCGTGAGCGGAAAGCCCGCCGGTTTCGACGCCCTTCCCCATTGACCGACGCCCTTCCCCATTGACCGGCGCCCTTCCCGTTTGAACGGTCTGCCCTCCGAGGGGCGGGGGGCCGGGGATCAGTCCGCTTCGGTGATGGTGACCGACTCGATGGTGACCGACTCGGACGGCTTTCCGCTGGCCGTGCCGACGGCGTCGATGGCGGTCACCGTCTCGAGGCCGGAGACCACCTTGCCGAAGAGGGAGTACTGGGGGGGTAGCCGCATGCCGTCGGGGCCGGAGATGACGAAGAACTGGCTGCCGTTGGTGTTGGGCCCGGCGTTGGCCATGGCCAACGATCCCAATTCGTAGCGGCCGGGCTTGGGCAGCTCGTCGGCGAACTGGTAGCCCGGACCGCCCGTCCCCCGGCCGGTGGGGTCGCCGCCCTGGAGGACGAAGCCGGGGATGATGCGGTGGAAGACGATGCCGTCGAAGTAGTGGTAGCGGGCGAGGACGACGAAGGAGTTCACCGTCCGGGGGGCGGCCACCGGGTCGAGGGCGATGGTCATCGTGCCCTTCGAGGTGTCCATGGTGGCGGTGTAGCGCTTGGCCGGGTCGATGCACATGGGGGGTTCGGCATCGAATTTGCGGCACTGGGGGCTGGTGCCGGCCGGATCCGGGCATTCGAAGGTCATGGGGGGTCCTCGGTGTCGGAGAAGGTGATCAGGACGGGGGGATGGTGATCAGGACGAGGAGACGGTGACGGTGAGCATCCGGTGGATGATCGTGGGCGGAGTGCCCGAGGCGCTGCCGTCGGTCGAGATCTGGTCGACCACGCTCATGCCCGAGGTGACCTGACCGAAGAGGGTGTAGTCGGGCGGGAGGGACTCGCCCTGGGCGCCGGTGACGATGAAGAACTGGCTGCCGTTGGTGTTCGGGTCCGTGGTGGCCGGCGAGTTCGAATTGGCCATGGCCACCGAGCCGAGCGGGTACTGCATGGCGGGGTTGGCCGCCGGCGCCGGACCCTTCTCGGCGTACTTGTAGCCCGGTCCGCCGGTGCCCGTGCCGGTGGGGTCTCCGCCCTGGACGACGAAGCCCGGGATCACGCGGTGGAAGCTGACGCAGTTGAAGAACCCCTTCTGGGCCAGGAAGACGAAATTGTTGACCGAGATGGGGGACTGCTTGGCGTCGAAGGTGATGACGAATGTCCCGACGTCGGTCTTGACCGTGGCCGTGTAGGTCTTGGTGGTGTCGATGGCCATGGCCGGGGCGGACGTGTAGGTGGCCGGCTTCAACACCTGGGTGGGGTCGTGGGGACAGCCGGCGGCCACGGCGGCGGCGTCGGCGGTGGCCTGGGCGGTGGCCACCGTGGTGGTGATGGCGGCAGCGGAGGTGGTGGTCGAACTGGCGACGGTCGTGGAGGTCCCCGTAGACCCGGCCGACTTCTTCGGGGGGCTGCTCCCGCCCACCAGGACGTAGATCCCGGCCGCCACGCCCACGAGGACGAGCACGGTGATGGTGCGTCGGACCGTCGATCGGCGCTTCTGCTGGCGCTGCATGGCGGCGATCTTGGCTTCCCTGGCGGCGCGTTTACGCGCCCTTTTGTCGCTCGGCATGGCCTGCCACCCTACCCGGCCCGCCGGGGCGGAGCTGGTCGGCCGGGTCCGGGACCGGCGCTGACCAGCGGTAGCGTCGTGTGATGACGCTCGTCGTCCAGAAATTCGGTGGAACCTCGGTCGGCGACGCCGACCGGATCCGGGCCGTCGCCGATCACGTGGCACGGACCCGGCGCAACGGCGACGACGTGGTCGTCGTGGTGAGCGCCATGGGCAAGACGACCGACGACCTGCTGCGGCTGGCCAACGACGTGAGCGGGATCCAGCCGCCGCGCGAGCTCGACATGCTCCTGACCTCGGGCGAGCGGGTGAGCATGGCCCTGCTGGTGATGGCCCTGGCCGAGCTCGAGATCGACGCCGTCTCGTTCACCGGCAGCCAGGCCGGGATCATCACCGACACCACCCACACGAAGGCCACCATCGTCGAGGTCAGGGCCGACCGTCTGCGGGAGGCGTTGAAGGCCGGTCGGGTGCCGGTGGTGGCCGGTTTCCAGGGGGTCTCCACCGATCGGGACGTGACCACTCTGGGGCGGGGCGGCTCGGACACGACGGCCGTGGCGATGGCAGCAGCGCTGGGTGCCGATGCGTGCGAGATCTACACCGACGTGCCCGGGGTCTTCTCCGCCGATCCCCGCATCGTGCCCGGAGCGCGGCGGTTGTCACGGGTCAGCTTCGAGGAGATGCTCGACATCGCCGCCAGCGGGGGACGGGTCCTGTCGCTGCGGTCGGTGGAGTTCGCCCGCAACCATCACGTGCCGCTGCACGTCCGTTCGAGTTTCACCTGGGAGCCCGGTACCTGGGTCGTCGAGGAGGATGTCTCCATGGAACAGCCCGTCGTGACCGCCATCACGCACGACACCTCGGAGGCGAAGGTCACCGTGACCGGAGTGCCCGACCGCCCCGGGATCGCCGCGCCCATCTTCCGGGCGTTGGCCGACCGGAAGGTGAATGTCGACACGATCGTGCAGAACACGTCCCTGCACGGGACGACCGACATCTCCTTCACCGTGCCCAAGGTCGATCTGGCCGCCAGCGTCGAGACGGTGACCTCTCTCGCTCCGGAGCTCGGGGCCGGGGAGGTGCTGACCGACGACGCCATCGCCAAGGTGTCCCTCGTGGGGGCGGGGATGCGCAGCCACCCGGGCGTGTCGGCCACCATGTTCGAGACGTTGGCCGAGGCCGGGATCAACATCGAGATGATCTCGACCTCGTCCATCCGGATCTCCTGTGTGGTGCGGGCCGACCGCGTGGAGGAGGCGGTGAGAATCCTGCACGCCGCCTTCGAGCTCTCCGACTGAAAAGGCCCGCCCCCAGCGGGCGACCCCGGGGCGGGACAGCCGGTGCCATTCCGCACAGGACCGGCCGTCCCCTAGGATTTCCCCATGCGGATTGCCGTGATCGGCGCGACAGGGCAGGTGGGGACGGTCATCCGTTCCGTGCTGGCTGAACGCGCCTTCCCCGTCGACGAGATCCGCTACTTCGCCTCGGCCCGTTCCGTCGGCTGCCGGCTGCCCTGGGCCGGAGACGAGATCGACGTGGAGGACGCCGCCACCGCCGACTACGGCGGG
>DATNJD010000063.1:0-2257 GCA_035604075.1 Acidimicrobiales bacterium | reverse complement strand
CTTCGTATTGGGTGCACCGCGTGGCGGCCCCGGCGCCGTGGCCGTTCCCCATTGGTAGGTCTCTTTGTGGATGCGGAGGTAGATGTAGGTCTCGGTCGTCTGCACCCCCTCGATGTTGCGGATCTTCTCGTTCAACAGCTCGAGGAGGCTTTCGTCATCTTCGACGACGACCTCGATGAGCATGTCGAGAGCACCGGCGGTGAGGACGACGTACTCGACCTCGTGCAATTTGGCGACGGCGTCGGCCACGCGACGGGTGTCGCCTTCGATCTTGAGGCCGATCATGGCCTGACGGGTGAAGCCGAGGAGCCGGGGGTCGGTGACGGCCACGATCTGCATGACGCCGCCGTCGATGAGCCGTTGGACCCTTTGGCGGACGGCCGCTTCGGAGAGCCCCACGGCCGGAGCGATCTGGGTGTACGGCTTGCGACCGTCTTTCTGGAGCTGCTCGATGATGCGCCGGTCGATGTCGTCGAGTACGACCGGCTCGTGGGCGGTCATGTGCCAACCTGGGCGGCACGTCTCGCACCCCGTTGAGCCAGGAGTATGTGTCGACGCCCTACTGGTGGGACGAGGTCGACGCGCCCCCGTCGTCGACGACGGCGTTGCCCGACGAGGCCGACGTGGTCATCGTCGGGGCCGGGTACACGGGTCTGGCGGCCGGATGGGAGCTGGCGCGCCACGGGCGTCGGGTCGTCGTCGTCGACCGCGACGACATCGGCCGGGGGGCGAGCGGCCGCAACGGGGGGATGGTGCATCCCGGGGGCAAGCACGACCTGGCGACCATGCTGGCCATGCCCCGGGGCCGCGCCATGTGGGACGACACGGTGGCCGCCTTCGAGGGTGTCGAAGCCCTGGTGACCGAGCTCGGTCTCGCCTGCGACTGGCGCCGGAGCGGTCACCTCGAGCTGGCCGGCCATCCCCGGCACGTCGGCCACCTGCGGTCGGTGGCCGAGAGCTACGCGTCCATCGGTGAGGAGGCCCGGTTCCTCGGGCCCGAGGATCTCGGCCGTGAGATCGGTTCCCGCGCCTTCGCCGGTGGTCTGCTGGTGGCGCGCAGCGGATCGGTGCAGCCGGCCAAGTTGGTGCACGGCGTGGCCGCCGCCGCCCTCTCGGCCGGAGCCGAGCTGCACGGACGGACCGAGGCGAGCGCCGTCGAGCGGGATGCGACGGGTTTCTCGGTGGTGACGTCGCGGGGGACGATCCGCGCCGGCGAGGTGGTGGTGGCCACCGATGGGACGACGCAGCGCCGGCCGGTGCCGTGGCTGTGGCGACGGATCCTCGGGATCGGCAGCTTCATGATCGCCAGCGAGCCCATCGATGAGGCGCTGGCCCGGTCGGTGAGCCCGGCGGGGCGGATGTTCTTCGACACGAAGAACTTCCTCAACTACTGGCGACTGTCGCCCGACGGGCGGCGGGTGCTCTTCGGGGGCCGGACCTCGTTCGCCCCGACCACGGTCGAGCAGGCGCGTGACCGCCTGTACGGCGCCATGGTGCGGGTCCATCCCCAGCTGGCCGGGGTCCGGGTGGCGCACGCCTGGGGTGGCCTGGTCGGGCTCACCCTCGACCGGCTGCCCCATGTGGGGCGGCATCCGGAGACGGGCATCGTCTACGCGGCCGGCTACTGCGGCACGGGGGTGGCGTTGTCGACCCATTTCGGTCGGGCCATCGGGCTGTGGCTGTGCGGTGAGGGCGAGCTGCCCCCCTTCGCCGGGAGGCGGTGGCCCGTCGTGCCCCCGCCCGCCCACGTGCCCTGGCTGCTGCCGATCGCCGGCTGGTGGTACCAGGGTCGCGACGCGCTGGGACTGTGAAGAGCCCCCGTCACCGGCGCCGCGACGGCGGCGTGCGCGTCGACGAGAGTGCACTCAACCGCCGACGGTCTCGCAGAATTCGGTGAATACCTCCACGAAGCGGTCGATGTGGACGTCCTCGTGCTGGACGGACAGGGTCCACTGCTCCTCGTTGCCCGGGGTGAGGAAGATGCCGCGGTTGACCATCCAGGCCCAGGAGGCGTTGAAGAGGTCGGCGTTTGTCTCGAGGAAGCTGCGATAGTCCACGAGCGGCTCGGGCCGGTACGACACACAGCCTTTGCAGCCCAGGTCGATGACGTGGGCAGGGATGGAGGAGGCGGCGATGGCCTGGCGGCAGCCCTCGGCCAGCCGGTTGCCGATCCTCTTGAAGTGCTCGTAGGCATCGGGGGTGAGGACCTCGGTGAGCGCGGCCAGGCCGGCCGCCGAGACCAGGGGGTTGCCGTTGA
>DATNJD010000062.1:0-3319 GCA_035604075.1 Acidimicrobiales bacterium | reverse complement strand
CCGTGGCCCCCCACGTGCGCCGGCGCGGCATCGCCTCGTCACTCGTGGCAGAAGGCGAACGCCGGTTGCGCGCCCAGGGCTGCCGACGGGTCACCGCCCTGGTGGTCGACGCCGATCCCCACGCCGCCGAGTTTTGGACCGGGGTGGACTATGTCCGGTACCCGATGAAGCGCTTCGTCCGCACCCTCGGGGCCGCGCATGGCTAGCGGCGGGGACACGGCCCGGCGCGGGGACACAGCATGGTGACGTGGGTGCGTTCGAGATCGCCGCCGGACCCCTGGCGACGGTGGCCCGGGCGCGCTTCGAGGGAGCGGGCCTCGTGCTCGTGGGGACCTTGCGACGGCGCGGCGGGCCCCGGATCAGCCCCGTGGAGCCGCTGCTGCTCGACGGCCGGCTCTACCTGGGGATGATGTGGCGGTCGATGAAGGCCCTCGATCTGGAGCGTGATCCGCGCTGCGTGGTGCACAGCCTGGTGACGAGCAGCGACGGCGCCGAGGGCGATGTGAAGGTGTACGGGCGCGCCGTCGAGATCACCGACGCCGGCGAGCGTGACCGCTACGGCGAAGGACTCCACGCCCGGATCGGCTGGCGGCCACCGGGGGACTTCCACCTGTTCGCCGTCGATATCGAGGAGGTCGGCTACTTCCGGGTCGAGGGCACGATGCACCGGGTCTGGCACTGGCGACCGGGCGAGGTCCTGGGCGAGCTCGAATCGCGCCCAGGCTCGGGGTGATCCGACCGGGCGACGCCGGGACGGGCCCGACGGCTGCGCTCACGGCCGTGTCGGAGAACGCGATGCCCGCGCTATCGTCGCGGCCGAGCGGTGACAGGAGGGGGAGCGGTGGACACCGAGGTGCGCTGGCTGATCGACCAGGCCCGGATCCGCGAGCTGACGGCCCGCTACAACCGTTCGTTCGACGACGGGGACCCCGAAAGCTTCGCCGCCACCTTCACCGACGACGGGGTGATGGAGGTCGAGGGCACCTTCCGGGTGCAGGGCCGCGACGCGCTGGCCGAGATGGTTCGGCACACCCCCTTCGGCGTGGTGCACGTGACGGTGGACGCCACCGTCGAGGTCGACGGGGACCGGGCCGTGCAGGATGTGAAATTGCTGGTGCTGGCCCGTCCCGGTCCCGACGCCGCCGCCGGCACCAGGACCACGCTGACCAACAGCGGCCGCTACCACGACGAGCTCGTCAGGACGGCCGAGGGGTGGCGCTTCACCCACCGCACCGCCGTCCTCGACGGCGGCATGTGACGGGCCGAGAGGTCCGCATGGGGAGAGAACTCCCGTGAGCAGCGGAGGACAGTCGTGATCACGTTGCTCACAGATCATCTGCGGGCCATGGCCGGCGCCTTCCCCGACAAGGTCGGCTACCGGGTGATCGACGTGGGTGAGATGACCTTCGCCGAGTGGGAGGCCGAGTCGAACCGGTTGGCCCGGGGACTGGTCGAACGGGGCGTGTCGAAGGGCGACCGGGTGGCTCTGTACCTGCGGATGGAGGAGGCGCTGCGCTTCATGGTGGCCTACGCGGCGGTGCACAAGGCCGGGGCCGTGGCCGTTCCCACCAACATCCGGTTGACCGAACACGAGCTCGAACGCCTCCTCGGTCACGCCGAGGTGAAGGCGGTGCTGACCGACAGCGGGCTGGCCCCGTCGGCGGGGAGGGTGATCTCCACGCTCCCCACCGTGCAACACCTCCTCGCCGCGCCGGAGGCAGCTGACCATCCCTGGTCATGGGGTCACGCCGGGGCCGGTGACACGAGCGAGTTCCAGGTGCCGGTGAACGGCGACGACCTGGCCGACATCCTCTACACGTCGGGGACGACGGGGCTGCCCAAGGGTGTGGCCATCCGGCACCGCAACGTCGCCCTGATCCCCGGCGCGCCGAATCCGAGCTACTCGGGCCACTGCTGGCTGCACTCGAGCCCGCTGTTCACCTTCGCCGGGATCGGCTTCATCTACAACCCCATGCAGCTCGGGTTGTTCGGGGTCTTCCAGCCCAAGTTCGATGCCGGGCGGTGGATCGAGATCGTCGGCGAGCTGCGGCCGCAGTTCGTCTTCCTCGTCCCCGCCATGGCCCAGCTGATCGTGAGCCACGAGCGGTTCGCGTCGGCGGCGCTCGACTCCATCCAGATCTGCGCAGTGGGGAGCTCTCCCCTGGCGCCGTCGACCCTGCGGGCGTTGCAGGAGCGGATGCCCGAGGCGTCGGTGTCCAACTCCTACGGGATGACCGAAGCCGGCCCCGCCTTCTGCTCCATGCCCAAAGGTGAGGCGCTGAAGCGGATCGGGTCGGTGGGCAAGCCCATGCCGCCACTCGAGGTGCGGATCGTCGACGATGCCGGCCGGGACGTGGCCGAAGGGGAGATCGGTGAGGCGGTACTGCGTATGGAAGGTCGCCAACGCGAGTACTACCGGAACCCCGAGGCCACCGCCGGCGCCTGGAAGGACGGCTGGCTCTACAGCGGGGACCTGGCCCGGTTGGACGCGGACGGCTACCTCTACATCGTGGGCCGGAAGAAGGACGTGATCATCCGGGGCGGGAACAACGTCCACGCCGTGGACGTCGAGGCCGTCCTGCTCGACCATCCCGGGGTGATCGAAGCGGGGGTGGTGGGGGTCCCGCACCCGGTGCTGGGCGAGGACGTGGCCGCCGTGGTGGTCCGGGCCGGAGACTCGGAGGTGACGGCCGAAGAGCTGCAGGCGCACTGCGCCGAACGGTTGGCCGATTACAAGGTGCCCCGGCGGATCGAGTTCTCCGACGAGTTGCCCCGCAACGCCACCGGGAAGATCCTGAAGGAGAAGTTGAAGGAGACGCTCGGGGTTACGCCGGGCCCAGGATGAGATCGGCCAGCCGGGCCCGCTGGTAACCCTGGGCGCCGAAGAGAAGGTCGTCCTGCTTGGCCCGGCGGTAGAGCAGGTGGGCGTCGACGTCCCAGGTGAAGCCCACGCCGCCATGGACCTGAATGCATTCGGCCGTGACGAAGTCGGCCGCCTCGGCCACGTAGCCCTTGCACATCGCCGCGGCGCGCTCGCGCTCGGGATCGTCGGCGTCCGAGGCCCAGGCCGCGTAGTGGGTGCCCACCCGGGCCAGCTCCAACCGGTGGAGCATGTCGGCCGCCTTGTGCTTGATGACCTGGAAGGTGGCGATGGGCCGGTCGAATTGGACCCGGACCTTGGCGTAGTCGACGGCCAGGTGCAGCGCCTTCTCCGAGGTGCCGACCAGTTCGGCGCAGACGGCCACCGACAGGTCGTCCAGGACCCGGGCCCACAACGCCGTCTGGTCTCCGGCCGGACCGATCCGTCGGGCCCGGCGTC
>DATNJD010000061.1:0-4084 GCA_035604075.1 Acidimicrobiales bacterium | reverse complement strand
CCGCCTGGAGAAAGGCGGCGATGGCTCCCGGGTAGCAGGGATCCTCGACCACGACGTCGTCTCCCGGGCGCAGCCAGCAGGCGGCGGCGGCGCTGATGCCCTGCTGGGCCCCGGTGGTGATCACCACCTGGCCGGACGACGTGGGCAGTCCCCAGTCGGTCACGTGTCCCGCCACCAGCGCCCGCAGGCCGGATGAGCCCCACGGGCTGTACCCGGTCTCGGGCGCCATGGCCCGAAGATCGTTCGACGACAACGTCACGGCGGCCAGTCCGTCGGCGTCATGGAGGACGGAGATCGACAGGTCGATGAGCTCAGTTGGGCCGTGGCTCCGCTCCACCAGGCGGTGCACGAGCGGCGACCCTTCCCGACCGTCGGGCAAGCCCAGCGCCGCCGCCCCGGCCACGTAGGTCCCGCTGCCGTGCCGGCGGGCCACCAGTCCGTCGGCCGTCAACAGGTCGTAGGCGGCCACCGCCGTGCCGCGGCTCACGAACAGAGCGGCCGAGAGCCTCCGCTCCGAGGGCAGGCGCATCCCCTCGGCCAGGGAGCCACTCTCGATGGCGGCGGCCACGGCCCGGCCGAGCTGACGAAATAATGGCCCGGGACCGACGGCCCACTCCCCCAGTCCGTACACGAATCGCCGGAGCTCCCCCGTTCGGGCCACTTTGGTAGAAGTGGATCTGTTGTCCATAGTCCACTTATGTCACATTGAGCTCCGATGGATCAATCCTCGGCCGCTCCGGCCCCCTCGCGCGCCGCCCGGCGCATCACCTCCTCGGCGATCCGCGAACTCCTTGCCGTGGCCAATCGGCCGGGGGTGATCTCACTGGCCGGTGGACTTCCCTCGGCGCGTCATTTCCCGATCGAGGAGACCGCCGAGGTCATGGGCGAGCTCCTGCGCCGTGACCCCGATGCCCTGCAGTACTCGTCCACCGAGGGCGATGCCGGCCTGCGGGAGTGGGTGGCCGCCCGGCACGGAACCCGGATCGATCAGGTGCTCATCACCCACGGCTCGCAACAGGCCCTCGACCTCATCGCCCGGGTCGCCCTCGACCCCGGCGATCCCGTGGCCCTGGCCGACCCCGGCTACATCGGTGCCATCCAAGCCATGCGACTGAGCGGTGGGCGCCTCATCGCCCTCCCCACCGACGACCACGGGCTCGCCGTCGAGGCCCTCGAGGAACGGCTCCGCACCGGGGTCCGTCCCCGGCTCGTCTACGTCGTCCCCAACTTCCACAACCCCACCGGGGCCACTCTCTCGGCCCCACGCGCCCGGCTCCTGGCCGAGTTGGCCGATCACTACGGATTCCTGATCGTCGAGGACGATCCCTACGGCGAGATCCGCTTCCGAGGAATCGCTCCCCCACCGCTCGCGACCCTCACCGACAGGGTGGCGACGGTGGGGACGATATCCAAGGTGCTCTTCCCCGGGCTCCGCGTGGGCTGGATCGCGGCTCCGTCCTCGGTGGCCCCGTCGCTGGCTCTCGTCAAACAGGCGGTCGACCTGCACACGGCGACCTTGACCCAACGAGTGGCTCTCGGCCTCCTCACCCGACCGGGCTTTCTCGAACGCCACGTCGCGATGCTCCGTTCGCACTATGCGCAACAGTCGAGGATCCTGGCCCAGGCTCTCGGGACGGAATTGGGCGACACCCTCGACGTCACGGCGCCGGCCGGGGGGATGTTCCTGTGGGCCCGGGTCCGCCCACCGGGTCTCGACACCCGTGCCCTTCTCCCCCGGGCCATCGACCGTGGCGTGGCCTACGTGCCGGGTTCGGCCTTCTCCGTCGACAGTCCGCACCGATCGAGCCTGCGGCTGTCCTTTGCGACGGTCTCGCCCGAGGAATTGGCCGAAGGTGCCCGTCGTCTCGCCCACGTGGTCCTGGACCAGCTCGACCGTTCTCGCCCGGGGCCCCGCCCACCGACGACGATCACCCCTACGACGAGCGCACCCACCTCACGCTGAAACTCGTCCTGGCCTTGGTGAATGTGCCCGCCCGGGCCAAGGTGTGCCCGGCGTCGTCGATCAGATTCGATCTCCGCCCGTCGAATCCGGCACCGTTGCTGGTCACATCGGTCAGTGTGACCTTTCCGAAATCGACCAGCGGCGTCGAACCCACGGCGGCGACGAACGTGTCGAAGTCGGAATTCGACGTTCCGCTCGACGACTCCGTCCAGTCCTGCGTCGTGTCCATGACCGTCACCACCACCGACCCGCACGTCGGGCGACACCCTCCCCCCGCAGCCACGTCCACGGCCACCGAGTCGCCGGGAAGGACGGTATCGGCCAGCGTGGTACATCCCGACGGGAGCGTCGGTTCACCGCACAGCACCGCCGAGTAGAGCGGCGTGCCTGTGACGCCGGCACAGCCGACCTCGATGCCACCCCCGTGCTCGTCGGTTCCGGCGACGGGATCGGGGCTGTCCATGATGGCCAGAATGCCCACGTCAGAGCCCCACGTGGTGCTGTTGGTGCACTTCACGGTGGGAACGGTCATCGTGGCCGTGAGATGCAACGCTCCCACGATGTTGGCGTAGTAGCCCGAGTAGTTGTTGGGATTCTTCGCACCCAGCGTCGCAGGAGTTGGGACGGCGAGGGCACCGAGCGCCGCGGGGGCAGGCACCGAATTGGTGCTCGGGACGGCCGATGCGGGGGACGAGAGGGCGTTGGTCAGGGCGGGCGCGAGCATCAGACCGAGGGCCGTGACTGTAGAAACGAAAACCAAGATCCACCGCTTCTGTCGTCTTTTCATCGACGACACCCCCCCCAGACCACTGACCGCCGAACCAGAATACCGGCAGGTCAGATGAACAGAAAGTCTACATCCGTTCCTCGCCGTTAAAACGGACGGCCGACGGATCTGCCCCATTTCGACTTGTCCGGTGCCTGGAACGACCGACCGCTACGATTGAGAGAGGCGAAATTCGGTGTCCCATGGAGAGGAACGATTCTGTGGCCGTTGCCATCAGTAGTGGTCCGACGAGCCCGGTCACGGCCGCCGATCCGGGGTTGGACGACCCCATCACCGACGAGGAACTGACGGCGTTGGCCCTGGCGGCCGACCCCGAGCAACCGTTGGACCCGTCAGCGGTCCCCCTCGCCGTGTACCTGGCCCAGGTTCCCGGTGTGCTTCCCGGCTGGTATATGCCTCCGGCCATGGCGGCCTGCGGCAGCCGCTGGAGAACCCCGGTCATCCTGGCGATCGTCCTCGCCTTTCTCATGATCGAGGCGTGGGGTCTCTGCAGCACCTACGGCCAGGTCGTGCTCGCCTGAACCGGACGGGTCCTCACGCCTGTCGAATTTCCCCGCCCATGTGGAGCGCCACCCATACACGAGCCATCGAGCCTGACCGTCCGCGGAACAGTGTTTCCCGGAGGCCGACGGGACTCAGAGGGATCCGGGCCCGCCTGTGAACGACCCACTGAAGGTACAGGACCGGGTCCGGCGTCAGGTGCGACGGCGGCGGCGTTGGCGTCGGGCCCGCATCGCAGCCCTCTCGGTCGCCGCCACGGCGGCGGTCCTGGGCGCCGCCTTCGGCATCGATCGACTGGCTGTGACCGTCCACAGGTTCTACGTCGAGCACCATCACACCACCCCGAAAGTCACCGCGACCAAGACCGGGGTCACCTCGACCACCTCGACGACCGTGCCGGGTCCGGCACACTGTGACAGTCCGCAACTGAGTGCGACCGTCACCGATTGGTTCGAGTCGAACGGCACGGTCGAAGAGAAGGTGTCTCTCACCAACATCTCTCCGGGTCCCTGCTCCCTCACCGGCTACCCCACCCTCGGAGCCGTGTCACAGAGCGGAACGCCGCTGCCGGCTCCGACCAACCACCTGGCCGGCCTGGGCAGTCCGGCCACGGCTGACAGCACGATCCCGTCGGGACCGGTCATCCTGGCCCGTGAAGCACGTGCCTCGTTCGTGCTCAGCTTCCCCAACGTGTGCGACAACGTGCTGGTGCCGGGCGCGCCGGCCACGGGCGCCCCGAACGAGTGTTACGCCGGTGTCTGGCTCGAGGTCACACCACCACAGGCGACGAGCGCGCTCCTCGTGACGGAGCCGCTCCGATTGACCTATGGCAC
>DATNJD010000060.1:0-2118 GCA_035604075.1 Acidimicrobiales bacterium | reverse complement strand
CGTCGGTCTCCTCGAAGAACACCATGGCGCCGGGCCGCAGCGCCGGCACGAGGTGCTCTACCACACGGTCGGGGTCCTCGAGGTGCATGAGCACGGCCCGAGAGTGGACGAAGTCGAAGCAGGTTGATCCGAAGTCCATGGTCATCAGATCGCCTTCGACCACCGTCACGTGGGGTCGCGTCCCCAGTTCCCTCAGCAGGCTCGTGTCCTTGTCGATCGCCGTCACCGAGCCACGGTCGCCCACCCGGTCGGCCAGCCACCCCGCCACCGACCCCGCTCCGGCTCCCAGTTCGGCGCACCGCCAACCGGACCCGACCCCCAGCCGTTCGATGTGGCGGAAGGTCGACGCGTCGCGCAACGACTGCAGGGTCTCGAGACGTGCCGCTTCCCGGGGGGCGGCATTGCGCAGCGGGTACCGGCTGGGCCGCTCGGGAGGCGTGGTTGGCCTTGTCGGCGTGGGCACGGGCGGACCGTGCTAACCGAATTCGACCTGGCTGTATTCGCGCAACTTGTGCAGGGCGTGGCGGGCGCTCACGAAGCGGACGGTGCCCGATTGGGAGCGCATCACCAGTGACTGGGTGTTGACGCCGTAGTCGGCGTAGCGCACGCCCTGCATGAGCTCACCGTCGGTGACGGCGGTGGCCGCGAAGAAGCAGTTGTCACCCTTCACGAGGTCGTCGGTGCCGAGCAGCGCGTCGAGGTCGTAGCCGGCGTCCAGTGCCGCCCGGCGCTCGTCGTCGTCGCGCGGCCACAGTCGGCCTTGGATCTCACCACCCATGCACTTGAGCGCGGCGGCCGCGATCACCCCTTCCGGAGTCCCGCCGATCCCGTACAGCACGTCCACGCCGGAGTCGGGCCACGCCACGGAGATGGCACCGGCCACGTCCCCGTCCGAGATCAGCTTGATGCGGGCGCCGCTGGAGCGGACCTCTTCGATCAGGTCGGCGTGCCGGGGCCGGTCGAGGATCACGACGGTGACGTCGCGCACCGACTTCCCCAGCGCCTTGGCCACGGCCTCGATGTTCTCGGTCGGCGGCCGGCGAACGTCCACCGACCCCGCCGCCTTGGGCCCCACGGCCAGCTTCTCCATGTACACACAGGGCCCCGGGTTGAACATGGTGCCCCGGTCCGAGACCGCGATCACCGCCAGGGCCCCGCCGCGCCCGAGCGACGTCAGGTTCGTCCCGTCGATGGGGTCGACGGCGATGTCGGTGGGAGGGGGAGACCCGTCGCCGATGCGCTCCCCGTTGTAGAGCATCGGGGCGCGGTCCTTCTCGCCCTCACCGATCACGACCACCCCGTCCATGGCCACCGTCTGCAGCACCACGCGCATGGCTTGGACGGCGGCCCCGTCGGCGCCTTCCTTGTCACCGCGTCCCATCCACCGGCCGGCGGCCATGGCGGCGGCCTCGGTCACGCGGACGAGCTCCATGGCGAGGTTGCGGTCGGGTGCGCGGGGGTTGGGCGCCACGACCTGACCATAACGCGCTCCGTGCGAACCGGCAGTCCACCGTCCCGTATCGCCCCTGGGGGCGCGTGGGCGGCTTCGAGGTGCGTTTGAACGAGCCTCGAGGACGGCCGACGCCCGCCGGGCGCGGGGTGCCGAGTCCGAGAATGCCGGGGGTGGCCCGTTAGGCTGGAGACATGCCGTCCACGCCCCACGAGGCCGCCGAAGAGGGGCGGGCGCGGTGGCGGGAGGCCTATGACGCCTCGACGCTGCGGGACACCGACTTCGAGACGATGTCGGGAATCGGGCTCGAGCCGGTGTACGGCCCCGACGACTGGCCCGAGGCCCAGGTGCCCGAGCGGCTGGGCTGGCCCGGCAGCCCCCCCTACACCCGGGGCCCGCACGCCTCCATGTACCGCTCGAAGCTGTGGACGATGCGGCTGTTCGCCGGGTTCGGCACCGCCGAGGACACCAACGTCCGTTTCCGCGAGCTTCTGCGGGCCGGCAGCGGTGGGCTGTCGGTGGCGTTCGACCTCCCGACGCTCATGGGCCGCGACTCCGACGACCCCCTCACCGAGGGCGAGGTGGGGCGGTGCGGCGTGGCGGTGGACACGTTGGCCGATGCCGAGGACCTCTTCGCCGGGATCGACCTGGGGATGGTCACGACGTCG
>DATNJD010000059.1:0-2731 GCA_035604075.1 Acidimicrobiales bacterium | reverse complement strand
CGTCGAGTCGGCCCCGTCCGCCCCTCCGGCCCCGCCGGTCCTTGGCATCGATGCACCACCGGCGCCGTCGGCCGGCGTCTTCGTGCCCGAGGAACCACGGATGGCCGCACCGCCACCGCCGCCACCGCTGTCCGCACCCGCGCCGGCACCGGTGGCCGATCTGTCGCCGCTGTCGGTGGCGCCGGCGTTCGAGAGCCCGACAACGCTCGCCAATGGAAGCGACCAGTTCACGGCGTTTCCTGCCCCGGAGCACGAGGAGGCGCAAGAGGACCTCGACGACGGGATGTCGCACCACCTGACATCAGCGGCGTCGATGGCCACCGAGATCCTGTCGGTGTCGCCCGAGATCGACGATGTCACGCGGTCAGGGACAGAGGAGTCAGACGCTCAGGAGTCCGAGCTGATCAGCAAGGACGTCACCCTGATCGCCCGAGGCCGCCGGAAGCGGTTCCGGCTCCACTGAGCGGCGGCCCACCGGGGCCGCAGGCGCAGAGGGCGGCGTGCCTTACAGCGCCGGGCGCCGCCAGGTGCCGACGCTGCCGCCGGTCTTCTCCCACAACGCCAGCTCGCCCACGCTCATGAAGCGGTCGGCGGACTTGCACATGTCGTAGATCGTGAGGGCCGCCACCGTGCACGCCGTGAGGGCCTCCATCTCGACGCCCGTGCGGTCCACCGTCTCGACTTGGGCCTCGACCTCGACGAAATTGTCGCCGATCGTGAAGTTGACGTGGATGCCCCCCACCAGCAGGGGCCGGCACATGGGGATCAGGTCGGGCGTCTTCTTGGCTGCCTGGATACCCGCGATCCGGGCCGCCCCCAGCACATCGCCCTTGGTGATGGCGTTGCTGGCGACCTTGGCCGTGGTCTCGGGCGCCATCATGACCTTGCAACGGGCGAGCGCCCTCCGGTGGGTCGGCTCCTTGGGGGTCACATCGACCATGCGGGCACCGCCGAGGGGATCGAGGTGCGTCAAGCTGCGGTCGACCACGGCGCGCAGTCTAGGCCACCCAGGACTTCCTGAGACTTGACCGCAACCGATGGGCCGGCTCCCCCACGCCACGGCGGTAGACTTGGCACTCGAGGGTGACGAGTGCCAAAGGGGCCTCCCCCGGGCGTCGGAAGGAGTCGGGCGCGCATGCCGACCTACGAGTACCAGTGCAGGTCCTGCGGCGAGCACCACGACGTCGTGCAGCGCTTCGGCGACGACCCGTTGACCGAGTGCCCGTCATGCGGTGGCCCGCTGCGCAAGGTCTTCGGGGCCGTCGGCGTGGTCTTCAAGGGCAGCGGGTTCTACAAGACCGACAGTCGGACTTCGGCGAAGAAAGCCGAGAGGTCCGAGAAAGCCGAGAAGTCCGAGAAGTCGGACAAGGCCGAGAAGTCCGACGGCAAGTCCTCGGTGTCGGCGGACTCCAAGGGGTCGGGCTCCTCGGACGGCTCGGGGTCGAAGTCCTCGGACTCGTCGGGCTCCGGGTCGAAGTCCTCGGACTCGTCGGGCTCGGGCTCCTCGTCGAAACCGGGGGCCAAGAGCCCGACCGGGTCGGCGGCCGCCGCTTCTTGAGGCCCGGCGGCTGGGCCGACACCGCTCGACGGTGACTCAGGAACCGCTCAGCGCCATCCCGTCTATGGCCAGGGTCTGACCGGCGGCCACACCGGGGAGCCACTCCACGTCGGCCCCGATGTGCAGGACCGACTGCAGCATCCGTTGCAACGTGGATGCGATCGTGACCTCCCGGACGGGCTCGGCCAGTTCGCCCCGGCGCACCATGAGGCCCTCCGCTCCCACCGAGAAGTCGCCGCTGACGGGGTTCACGCCCGAGTGCACACCGGTGATCGACTGGACGAACAGGGCCTCTCCCACCTCCGCCAGGATCTCCGTGGCCCCGAGCCCGCCCGGCGACAGCAACAGCGCCCGGCACCCGGCACCCGGCGTCGTGGCGTAGCCGCCCCGGACGGCCGACGCCGTCGACACCACCCCGGCCCGGCGCGCCGCCGTGGTGTCGAAGACGAAGCCCCGCAGCACGCCGTTCTCGATCAGGACGTTGCGCCGGCAGGCGAGGCCTTCGGCGTCGTGGGTGGAAGCCCCGAAGGCGCGGGCGTCGGTGGGGTCGTCCACGAGCACCAGCGAGGGCACGGCCACCTCTTCTCCGACGCGGTCGGCGAAGAAGGACCGGCCCTTGGTGACGGCCTCACCCGACAAGGCGGCGGACACCACGGCCAGCAGTGTCGAGGTCACCCGGGAGTCGAGCACCACGGCGCACCGTCCCGAACGCGCCTTGGTGGCGCCCAGCATGCGGGTGGCCCGTTCCACGGCGTCGGCCACCGCCTTGTCCAGGTCCAGATCACCCGGACCACGTCCGGCGGTAAACCCCACGCCGGTCTGGCTGTCGGCGTCGGTGCCGGCGATGGTCTCGACCGCCAAGCTGCACACGGTGCGACGGGCGGTGGCGGTGATGCCCTTCGAACTGGCCACGGCGGCCTCGGCCGCCATGTCGCCGTAGTCGGCGAAGGCGACCTGGCGCACACGGGCATCGGCGTCGCGGGCGCGGCGCTCGAGCTCCAGGGCCATCTCGACCTTGACGGCGCTCGGCGTTCGGGCCAGCTCCTCGTCCCACAGGTCGAGCGAGACCGGCAGCACCCCGTCGGGGACGGCCAGGCCGACGTGCTCGTCGGGGGTGGCAAAGGTGGCATTGTCGCGGGCCTCGGCCAGGGTCTGTCTGAGCACGGACTCCTC
>DATNJD010000058.1:0-3506 GCA_035604075.1 Acidimicrobiales bacterium | reverse complement strand
CGATCGCGGTACTCGGTGTACCCGACGAAGCGACCCAGCCGGCACCTCAGACCGGTCTCCTCCTGCACCTCGCGTAGAGCGCATTCCTCGAAGGACTCGTCGCCCGAAAGCTTCCCCTTGGGTAGCGACCAGTCATCCCGGCCGGGGCGGTGGACCACCGCCACTTCCCGGCGCCCGGCGGCAACCTGACGGAGAACAATGCCTCCGGCGGCACGAACAACCTCCTGAGTCTCGCCCATGCGTTCCGGCTTTGGTGCCGCTGACCGAGCCATGGAAACGACGCTACCGCCGGGCTCTGCGAAATCAGGGGATCCCCAAACCCGGTGCGCGGGCGCCAAGGGACGGCCCTGGTCAGCGCCGAGTAGCCTCGTTGTGTGCCCGAGCGGGGGGCGGACCCAACAAACGTCGAGGTCGAATGGCAGCTTGACGCGCTCGATCTCCGGCCGGTCGAGCGGTGGCTGGGAACATTCCCGAAGGTCATCCCGGGCGAAGATCGTGGGTCGACGGTGGACGTCACCATCGAGAGCCTGCCCGTCAGGCGCACCGTCGACGTCTATCTCGACACCGAGGACTGGCGGATCGGCCGAGCCGGTTTCGTGCTGCGCATCCGTCACCATGCCGACCAGGGAGAGGTCACTCTGAAGGACATGGCGCCGGCCGTGTCGGGACTGCGTCGCCGGATCGAAATGACGGAGCCTCTGCCCGCGGCAGGCCTCCACGCCCTGGACACGCAGGGTCCCGTCGGTCGGCGGCTCCGGGTTCTCGCCGGAGATGCACCCATGATCCATCTCCTCGAGATCAGGACGCGCCGCCGCCCCTATCTTCTCCACGCCGCCGATGAACGCCTCGGTGAGATCGACCTCGACGACACGATCATCGTGGTGGGTGACGACGAGTACCCGGTCCGGATGCGTCGGGTCGAGGTGGAGGTCAATCCTCACTGGGTCGAACGCCTCACCCCGCTCGTCGAACAACTCCGACAGGAATGCGGCCTGCAATCGGCCATCCTGTCGAAATTCGAGGTCGGCCTGTTGGCCGCCGGATTGCATGTGCCCACGACCCCTCACCTGGGTTCGACGACCCTTCCCGCCCATCCCTCGGTCGGAGCGGTCGCCTACGTGGTCCTGCGCCGCAATCTCGGAGCCATGCTCGACCATGAAGCCGGCACCCGTCTGGGCGAGGACATCGAGGCATTGCACGACATGCGCGTGGCCACCCGCCGCATGCGGGCGGCGCTCGACCTTTTCTCCGGCGTGTTGCCGGCCGACGCGCAACGACTGCGTGAAGAACTCGGGTGGCTCGCCGGTGACCTCGGAGCCGTGCGCGACCTCGATGTGCAGCTGGAACGGCTGGACCGTTGGCGCGACGAATCGTCAAGAGAGGAAGCGGACGCCTTGGCCGAGCTGGCTACCGTTCTCAATGGCGAGCGGGATGTCGCCCGCCAGAGCCTTCTCGCCAGCCTCGATTCCCCACGCTACGAACACCTCGTCGCCGACTTCAGCTCGATGCTGCTCACCGGGCCGGGTCAGGGATCAGGCCGTCTGGTCAAAGCCGCGCAGGCCCCGGCCGTCGCCGTAGTGCCCGAGCTCATCATCCGTCGCCACCGTGCGGCCGCCAAAGCGGCGCGCCAAGCACGCCGAAGCGGCGTCCCGGCGGACTTTCACCGATTGCGCATCCGTTGCAAGCGTCTGCGCTATGCGCTCGAGTTCGTGTCGGACATCTATGACGGCGAGACTCGACCCTTCGTGAAGCAGGTGGTGGGGCTACAGGACTGCCTGGGTCTCATGCAGGACGGTCAGGTCGCGGCTGCTCGGCTGCGATCGCTGGCCACGGCCGAGGACTCCCGGCTGTCGCCGGCCGCCGTGTTTGCCATGGGCGCGGCGGCCGAGCGCTACCGGCAGGAATCCGACCGTCTGGTCCAGAGCCTTCCGGGCCGCCTCCAGGCCGTGAAGGGTCGGCGGTGGCGTGTGCTGAAGGCCCTGATGGAGCGCCGGAGGCGCGCCGCCGGGCCTCCCCATACCTGGTCATCTGATCAACCGGGCCCGGACGCCTTCCCGGCCGACCTCCCCGCCGACGCCCCCGTCGACGAGGGATCCCGGCCCCATGACAGGGACACCCCCGCACCATTCCCCCACGTGTCGCCATCGCCGGCGCATCCGACGGCCCAATCCCGAGACGATGGGGACTGGGACGACGAGTACGCGCCGGCCCTGCGGTCGATGCCAGTCCTTCCCGAGGAGATGGACGACCCGACGTTCCTCGACGAACCTCGGACGCAACCCCTGCCGCCGATCGCAGATCCCCCGGGCGGCCGGCGGCGCAAGGAGCCCGTCTTCCTCCCGGCCCCCCCGGGCCCAGGGCGCCCCGCCCCGGTCCGGCCCGTGCCGCACACCGAAACGCCCGGAGGCGGTGAGGGTCGGTCGTTCCACGATCGACCCTGACGCCGCACCGGCCGCGAAGCCCCTCCCAACAGTTTTCGTGCCGTTCACAAAGCCGTGACCGAACGGACACGTGGGTCGCGTACGGTGACAGTGGCACCAAGAAACACTCCCAAGGAGGCCGACTCGTGCGGAAACTGCCGCGGAAGATCACGGAAGTCGTGCTCAGGTTCACTGGCCCTGGAGCCACCCTCAACGCCTGGCACGAGGTCGACCGCGCCGCATCTTCGATCGCCGAGGTCGAAGCCCAGCTGCACCGGGTGAGCACTCCCTCGTCGCAACGAGCTGCCTGAGTCGCATCCGAGGCCCGGGTGTCCTCGACCTCCCCCGGGAGGACACCCGTGCCCGGTGCGGCCGGCGGTCAGGCTGAGGGCGTCGGAGTAGGCGCCGGCGTTCCCGAGACGGGTGCCACCAGCTGCCAATTCGAGATCGACGGTCTGACCGACGAGCCGGGCCCGGTGCCGAGAGTGGCGTAGACGTTTTCCATGGCACGCAGGAGAACGTCGGTGACTCCGGGGATCGCCGCCTGGACGACGATGGTGGGAAAGGCCGTGGTGTTGGAGAGCTTGTTGACCCACGCCGCGTTCCCGGTGGCGAACACGCCCCCGCCGCCGGGGGTCGTGTACCAGGTGACGTCGGAGTACCGGCCGGCACCGCGATTCGCCACCGGCGAGTGGGCCAAGATCTCGACGTTGCGCGGACCGGGGACGGCGCCGTCGAAGCGGTCGTACTCTCCTTGGACGACGTGAGGCAGGCCCTGACCGCTCGTGACGCCCGTGCCCGACCACAGCCATGACGATGCGTCGGTCACCACCATGGCGGCATCGGCCCCGACGTCTTGGTACATGGACCCGATCAACTGGCTCTCGGCCCAGGAAGTGGGTGCTGCCACCCATTCCGGGCCCGTCACCAGCGCGTTGTCGGTCCCGAACAGGGGATCCTCGGAGGCCGACTTGTAGCAGACCTGGATGCGGTTGGCCCCGACCGGCGAGTCCTGGAAACGGATCTGGCGATAGCAGGCGTTGGCCCCCAGGAAGCCCAGGTTGACGCCGACGTTGTGGGCCCAGA
>DATNJD010000057.1:0-3127 GCA_035604075.1 Acidimicrobiales bacterium | reverse complement strand
GCTCGGGAACGGCTGGTAGGCGGGCTGACCGAGCCCGTTGAGAACGGCCTTGTTGATCGCCTCGCGGTTGATGGCGTACTCGAGAGCGGCCCGGACGCCGGGATTGTTGAAAGGCGGGGAGTTCTCGCGCAGCTGCATCAGCATGTACTGGTACGAAGGTGTGATGGCGATGCCGATGTCGGAGTTGTTCTTGGCGACGGGGTAGTCCTCGGGCATGAGATCGATCATGTCCACCGTCCCGGCGATCAGGGCGCCGATGGCCTGCGGCCCGGCCGTCAACTGGACGAAGTCGACCCCACCGAGCTTGTAGGCCGACTTGTCGAAGTAGCTCTTGTTGGCCACCAGCTGGATCTCTGCGCCCGGCTGGTAGCTCTTCAGGACGAACGGACCCGAGCCGACCGGCTTGGTGGAGGCGGTGGCGATGGAGGTGGGATCCATGACCATGCCGTCGATGAAACTGAAGGCGGAGAGCAGGTCACCCTGGGTCGGGGGCTGGCTCAGCTGGATGACGAGGGTGTCGGGGTCGGGGACGGTCATGCCGGCGATGGCCAGGAGGGAGGTCCGCAGGGGGCTCTTGCGGACGTGCTCGATGCTCTGCATCACGGCGTTGGCGTCGACCGGATCTCCGTTGGAGAAGGTCACGCCGGGGCGGATGTGCAGGGTCAGCGTGGAACCCGAGATGTCCCAGCTCTGGGCGATGCCGCCGAGAATGGTGTTGTTCCCCTGCGTCCCCGGGGGTGAGTACGTGATGCTCGAGTAGATCTGCGCCAACTCCTGGAACGAGCAGTCGTTCGTCCCGGTGCCGGGGTCGAAGTCGTTGGAGAACCCGTTGTTCAGGTCCACCCCGTACCGCAGGACGCCGTTCGGGTCGGGCGTCCCCGCGTTGGAGGAGGCCTGGGGGGTGCCACCCCCACCACCGCAGGCCACGAGCACCATGGAAAGAGCCGTGAGACAACCCACGATCCACCGCCTCTGACGTGCCCGCCCGCTGTTGCCCGCCGCTGGTCTCATGGATGTCCTCCTCTGACGTCCGGAGTCGATCGTGGCCCGCCCGTGTAGCTGACACCGGTGTCAGCGACGACAGGGTAGTTCTGGTCGACAGGTGAAGCGAGAACCGTGGCGGCGGAGCGGGCGTGTCTTGCTGTCGGCGGCGGCGGTGCGACCGTCCCCGGCGGCGCCGTGTGGGGTCCCACCACTAACGTGGCCCCGGTGGCGGGCAACTGCGGGAACCTGAGCGACATCACGGGGCGCACCGCCGTCATCACCGGAGGCAACAGTGGCATCGGCAAGGCGACGGCCGGGGCGTTGGCCCGCCTGGGTGCCCGCGTCGTGATCACAGCCCGTGATGCGCGGCGAGGTGCGGCGGCGGTGGCCGACGTCCGAAGGGAGAGTGGCAACGACGCCGTCGAGTGTGTGCCGCTCGATCTGGCCAGCCTGGCCTCGGTCCGCGCCTGCGCATCAGACCTGCTCGACCGTCTCGACGAGATCCATGTCCTCGACCTGAATGCCGGAGGCGTCCTGGCCAAGCGGACCATGACCGAGGACGCCATGGAGATGCAGTTCCAGGCCAATCACCTCGGACACTTCCTGCTCACCCAGCTGCTCCTCGAACGGCTGCGCCACAGTGCCCCGGCCCGGATCGTCGTCGTCTCCTCGTGGGGGCACACCCAGGCCCGTGACGGTCTTGATTTCGACGATCTCCAATGGATGACCCGGCCCTATCGGGGCTCGTTCGTGTACAGCGCCACCAAGCTGATGAACCTTCTCTTCACCTTCGAACTGGCCCGCCGGCTGGCCGACACCGAGGTGACGGTGAACGCGCTCCATCCCGGTTTCGTGGCCAGCGGGTTCGCCAAGGACGGCGACACCGCCTGGTTGCGCCTCGCCATCATGGCGGCCCGGCCGTTCGCCCGCTCGCCCGAGAAGGGGGCGGCCACGGCCATCTGGTTGGCCGCGTCCGACGAGGTCAAGGGCGTCACCGGAAGGTATTTCGTCGATTGCCGGCCGAAGGCGCCGGCGGCGCCCGCCAGGGACCTCGAGACGGCCCGTCGGCTGTGGGACGTGAGCGAAGAGCTCGCCGGTCTCGGCTGATCGCGGGCCCTCAACCGCCGGACGGACCGACCGTCACCGGCGTCGTCCATGCGATGTCGGCCGACGACCGGCCGACGTGCAGCAGGTACTCGCCGGGATCGATCCGCCAACCCGCCGGCCGGGCCGCGCCCGACGCGGCGTTGACCATCGACCCGAGCGGTGTCCGTGCCCTCAGCCGCAGCGTCTCGTCGGTCCCCGGATCCCAGTACGAGAACGCCCGGTCGGACAGCACGAGGTCCACGACTCCGGATTCCCCGGCCTCGAGCCAGATCTTGCCGAATGCTTTCAGCTCCTTGGCCGGCCTGACCAGCTCGCACGTCGGTGGCATCACATAGCACTGAACGACTTCTGTGCCCGCCCGCGGCCCGCGGTTGTGCACCGGCACCCTGACGACGAGCTCGTCACCGGCGGTGAAGGAGGTCGTCGAGGGCTCCGGTTCCCCCAGGGCGAATGTGGAGTAGGACAGTCCGTGTCCGAACGGGAATCCGACGGCCAGTTGCCGCGCTTCGTACCAGCGGTAGCCGACGAAGAGGCCCTCTCCGTAGCGCAGCTCGTTGCGCTCACCCGGGAAGTAGCCGAACGCCGGGCTGTCCTCGATCCGCTGCGGGAAGCTAACGGGTAGCCGCCCGCCGGGTTCCTCGTCCCCGACCAGAACGTCGGCCAGCGCCCGCGCCATTTCCTGCCCGCCGAACCAGACCTGAACGATGGCACCGACGTCGTCCACCCACGGCATGGCCACGGGGGCGCCGGTATTCACCACGACGACCGTCCGGCGGTTGACGGCGGCCACCCGCCGGACGAGATCGTCCTGATCGACGGGAAGCACGAGGGACGCCCGGTCGAAGCCCTCGGACTCCCACTCGTTCGACGTTCCCACCACCACCACGGCGACGTCGGCCTGGCCGGCGGCGACCACGGCGCGATCGATCAGGTCGGCCGGGGCCATCCACCGGCAACCCACCCGGAAGGCGAAGAGGCCGCGGGCGCCCAACGTGTCGTACTCGACGGTGACCTCGACGTCCCGGTCCCCGTCGAG
>DATNJD010000056.1:0-25072 GCA_035604075.1 Acidimicrobiales bacterium | reverse complement strand
ACGCCACTGGTGAATGTTTCACCGTTGGCATTGACTCATCTTTCGAAGGAGTCATCGTTCCCATCCCCAACGGCGTTCCCGCCACCGCTGAGGTCGTTTCGGGAACGTATTATCTCGAAGGCCTCGCCTGCGAAAGCTCGACGAACTGCGTGGCCGTGGGCCAAAGCCCGTCCCGAGAAGCAGAAGCCGTCACTGTGCCGATCAACGATGGAGTGATCGGGATTGTGCAGGCTGTCCCTGGCGCTTCCGACCTCTACGGTGTGACATGCGAGGGCACGACAACTTGTATCGCCGTCGGCCAGGGGTTCTCAGGAGCGGTAGTCGTGGCCATCACCGATGGCGTCCCGGGGAAGTTACAGTCGCTGCCCGGGACGAATTCCCTGTGGGGGGTGAGCTGTCTCGACAACGCCGACACCTGCCTTGCCGCCGGTCTGAATACATCGCCCTCTCTGCAGGGAGACCTACTTCCCATCGACAACGGCAGTGCGGGCACGATCCAGACGGTGTCGGGTACCTACGAATTCATGGGCGTCGACTGCTCGAGTACGACCACCTGTGTCGTCGTCGGTGAGGGAACATCAGGCCAAGGCGTCGTGATGACGACTCCAAGTGGCTAGTGGGGCCAGGATCATGTGGTTGGTCGGGGATCCCCGACCGTGCGCGGGTTCGATCCACCGATCGGCGACGCCATCCGACGATGGTCGAGACTGACGACCACCAGGGCCCCCACCAGCGCCACCAATAGACACGCCGTCGTCAGCGTGGAGATGATCGCCGTCCCCGATCCGAGCCCGAGCAGCTTGGTCGTGGCCTGCGCCGGAATGACCGAGACGACCAGTGCCGGCAACGTCGTCAGGGCCAACACTGCTGCCCAGCGGTCACTGGAATCTGAACTCGCCACCGGTGGCGCTCCCGGTAGGCGATCGTCCCTCACCGCCGCGTCATCCGGTCCCCGATCATGGGCGAACCGGCTGGCCGTGATGACACGCTCGACCGGCCACCGCATGACGGCAGCGAAAGGCCACGCCAGGAGCAGAAGGTCGTAGTACTCGTGGGCCACGGCCAGCACGGTCACCAGCCCGAGCATCAGCACCACGGCCGGTTCGAGCGACCATCCGGGTCCACCGGCGGCGCGCCCCACGACGGCGGCCACCACCCCGACGAGCACCACGAAAGCCGCCACCTCGGCCCCGCCGCCGAAGTGGCCGTGGACGTAGCGGGCGATCAGGCTGAGGGCGTCGATCCGTCCCGGCGAGCCCGGCGCGTCGAGCCGGTTGTGGTCGGTGTAACTCAGGTTGTGCACCACCGAATGCCACAGCGTCCCGGGGGAACCGGCGTTCAGGCTCAGCCACAGCACGATCGGCGCGCTGGCGGCCACGAAGATGGCCACCCCCCGCAGGGCCACGGGCCACAGCCGCCGGGCCAGCACCAGAGCCAGCAGAGGCAGGCCGAAGGGCGGCTTCCCGAGCGCCAGGGCCAGGGCCACGGCGGCCACCAGGGGCCGGCGCCGGGCCTGTGACCACACCACGTAGGTCAGCAGCACATAGACCACGGTGGCCTGCCCCGACTCGAGCAGCGCCCGTCCGGGCCGCGTGAGGGCCAGGAGCCCGATCATCGCCATGACGGCCGGGCCCCCCAGCCGGCCGTCGAGGGCCCGGACGACCACGGTGGCGATCACGGCCAGGCCCGCCAGGTTGACGGCGAACCACAACCCGGCCGCCACCTTCACCGGGAACAGGGCGAAGAACAGGGCCAGCCACAGGTGGACGGGCCCGTACAGGGGGAACCAGCCCAGCGAATACGCCTCCACCTGGCGGCTGCCGTAGTAGTGCTCGAAGCTGGCGATGTCGTAGGGGTCCCGGCCGTGCAGCAGCGCCTGGCCCGGGAACCAGATGGCCAGCCGGAAGTCGCCGCCGCTCGTGGCGGCGTGGGCCACGCTGGCCACGCCCACGGCCAGGATGGCGGCGGCCACCGCGTAGCGAAGCGGCCGCGAGGGCCGGAACCGGAGAAGGGTGGCCCCCATCGTGGCCGTCATGATGCCCTGCTCAGCGCGTCGGGGCGGTCACCACTCCGGCTGCCGTCGACGCGCCTCGGCCTCGGCACTCTCGCCCGGGCCCGGCCCCTTCCCACCGCCGCGGGAGCGGAAGGCGGGGGGACGACCCGACGAGGAGCCGTGCCGGCCGCGACCGTTCGGCCGTACCGGCGGTACCGGCTCGTCCGGTGGCGGTGCGCCCAACCACCGGGCCCGGGCCACGGCACTGGGGGCCTCGCCGGCGGCGGCCACCGGCGCCGTCGGCACCAGCGCGCTGTCCTCGTGGCCGTAGTAGCCGTACTGGTAGCCGTTCGACTTGCGACGCCGCCGCGTCTTGTTCAGCACGATGCCGACCACGTTGGCGCCGGCCCCCTCGAGCCGCAGCAGGCACTGCTGGAGCCGCTCGGGATGAAGCCGCCGCGTGTCCACCACCACCACCACCATGTCCACCATGGCGGCGATCAGCACCGTCTCGGCCACCCCGATCATCGGGGGGCAGTCGACGATCACCGTCTGCTCGCGCTCGCGCAGGCTGTGCAGCAAGGGCGGCAGGTAGGCGGAGACCACGTCGGCCGGGTGCTGGCTCGGGATCCCCGCCGGCACCACGTCGAGGTAGGGATTGGTCGTCCGCGACGCGTGCCGCATCGCATCGGCCGCCCCGCCGCTCGCCAGCCCCGGGCCGAAGGGCACCTCGAGCTCGAGATGAAGCATCGGCTTGCGCAGATCGGAGTCGATGGCGGTGATGTGCCGGCCTTCCGCCGCCAGGGCCCAGGCGATGTTGGCCGTCACCGAGGTCTTGCCCTCGGCCGGGTCGCACGAGGTCACGGCGATCGACGTCGGTCCCGAGTCGGGGATGCACAGCAGCAGGTTGCTCCGCAGTTCCTGGAAGGACTCCATCACCATGGGCTGGCGACCGAGCACGAACAGGCTCGACGGCCGGATGTTGCCGCCGATGACCCGGGGGATCTCGCCCAGAACGGTGGCGCCGATCCTCTCCTTCAATTCGTTCACCCCGCCGAACCGGCGCCGCACCCCGGCCGAGGCGAGACCGGCGAACACCGCCGCGATGATCCCGAAACCGATGGCGGCGACCAGGATGGGCTTGGTCGGGTTGGAGGGCGTGCTCGGCGGCAGGGCCGGTTGCAGCACCTTGATCTGATAGAGGGTGTTGTGGGGCTGCTCGGCGATCACCTGGCTGCCGATGGCGTTGGCGAAGGCGGCGGCGACATTGGGATCGGTGGCCTTCACGCTGATGGTGAGCACGTCGGTCGTCGGGGGGGCCGAGGCGGTCACCGTCACCGCCGCGTTGGCGTCGGCCGGCGGCACCGTCCGGCGGGCGGCCAGCAGCGTGTTCGGGTTGGTGGCCTCGGTGGGCAGCTGCAGGATCAGGTACTGGATCAGCGCCACCCCGGCCACCGGGTCGACGGACGTCGGCGTGAGCACCAGCTGGGTCGACGCCGTGTACTGCTTGTGGGGCAGGAAGGCTGCCGCCCCACCCGCCGCCACGCACACGGCGAAGGCCAGGAAGACGATGATGAAGTTCTGCCGGAGGTCCCGCAACAGCTGCCGGGTGTCCATCGCCTCAGACCTCCTCGTAGGTGCGGGCGCGCCGCATCGTCAGTCGAGGTCCGCCGGCCGACGTCACGGCGCTGCGCAACAGACCGAGGGACAGCCCGAGCATCGTCGCCAGCCGGTACTTCTCGAAGATCGACTCCACCATGCCCTTGCCCACCAGGCCGATCACCACCGCCACCAGCGCCAGTGCCAGCACGGCCACCATCCGGTCGGGGTGCCCACGCCAAGCGGCCAGCCCGTCGGCCAACGAGAGCAGCAGGGCCAGGGCGAACAGGCCCAGCCCGATGATCCCCGCCCGCATCCACAGGTCAAGTCCGATGTTCTCGGTCACGTCGGTCACTGTGATCACATTCGGCCCCGGCTCGTAAAAACTGAACTCGACGCCCAGGCCGTTGCCGATGACGGGGTGCTGGCGAATCAAGGCAAATGCCACCGACCACTTGCTAGCACGGTCCTGGGCGGACTCGACCTTCCCGGTCGAATTGAACGTCTTGGCGATGGTGGCGCTCAGGGGCACCTGGACGGTCCCGCCCTCGAGGGCAGGCACGACCGACACCCCGAGCACCACCCCCACCACGGCCAGGGCCGAGAGCAGCACCTCGGCCGACTTCACCCGCAGCCGTCGCCGGGCCGTCTTGCCCGTGGCCACCACCACCACGGTGGTCACCGAGGCTCCCAGCATGATGAGCACGGCCCGCTGATTGGACCAGAAGGGGGACAGCAGCAGCGGCACGCAGGCCAGCATCGTCAGCCGGCTCCGCTTCTCCTTGGCCAGCTCCAGCAGTAGCCCGATCAGGCCGATGGCGGCGAAGATGGTCGAGGCGTCGTTCCCGTCGACCCCGAAGTCGGGCAGCGGCAGCAGGGGCAGATGGACGGCGTAGGCCCGGTGGCCGAGCTGCATGGCGGTGAGCACCGTGGCGGCCACGGCCGACCACCGCACCAGCCGGGTCAGGGCCTGGCCCTCCAGGAAGCGCCTGATCGGCACCCCGGAGGCGAGCGCATAGCCGCCCACCACGTAGACCACGGCCTTCGCCTGGTAGGGGATCTGGACCAGGGCGTTGTGCCGCAGCACCCCCTCCACCGCCGCGATCAAGATCCAGGCCCCGAAGGCCGTCCACAGAAGCGGCACCACCCCCACCCGGGTGGCCCGTCCCCGCACCATCCACCGGGCCAGCAGGGCCAGCGTGATGATCACCTCGGGCAGCCGGAACTCGAAGGCCCCGCTCCCGGGATGGAAGATGTCCCGGGGCATCAGGTCCTGGTTCTCGTACAGGCTGGTCTCGATCACGAGCAGGCCCAGCAGCAGCATCACGGCGTAGTGCTCCCGCCCGCTGCGCTCCCACTTGGCGAACAGCCCGAAGAGCACCGCCGCGGCCGCCCCGGCCACGAGCAAGATGGCAACCTGGGTCATCGGGACACCGCCTCCAGCAGCGGGGCCAGCGCTCCGTCCCAGGAATGGTCGGCGGCGACGGCGTCGTGGCCCGCACTTCCCATATCGGCGGCCTTTCGAGGGGCCTTGAGCAGCCCGACCAGGGCCCGGGCGATCCCAGGAGCGTCGTCGGCCACCACCACACCCCGTCCCACCAGGTCTTCGAGGCCGTCCACCCCGGCCGGCGTGGCCACCACCGGCCGGCCCACCCCGAGCGCCTCGAGGATCTTCAGGCGGGTCCCACCCCCGGATCGCAGCGGTGCCACGGCGACGGCCGTCTGGGCCAGGTAGGGACGAACGTCGTCCACCGTACCGGACACCTCGATGCTGTCCGAGGCGAGGGCCCGCACCGCCGGCGTCGGGTCCCGTCCCACCAGCAGCAGCCGGCCCTCGGGCACGGCGGCCAGCACGGCGGGCCAGATCTCACGGCCCAGCCACAGCGCGGCGTCGGCGTTCGGGGCCCAGCCCATCGTGGCCACGAAGGAGACCGTCGGTGTCGTCGCCGGCGGCAGCGGCTCGGGCATGTCGATCCCGTTGGGGCAGACCATCACCGAGCCCGTCGTGGCCGGCAGCCTCTCCTTCTCGTGCTCGCTCACCACCACCACCGTGTCGAAGCTGTCCAGGGCCCGCCGTTCGAGGGCGCGCAGCGCGGCCGCCTCCAGGTGGAAGGGAAGCGACAGCGGCAGCCTCCGGCCCCGGGCGTAGCTGGCGGCCAGGGCCGACTGGACGTCGGGCAGGTCGAGCACCCGCCGGCCGGCCGCCACCTCGTCGCCGAAGGGGGCCATCTGCATGTACTCGACCTGCAGCAGATCGAGCGGCCCCTCGCCGGCGGCCGTCCGCACCTCGGCCTCCAGTCCGCGGCTCCAGAAGCGGGCGGCCGAGAGACTCCTCGTCCGCCCGAGCCCCCGCGCCACGGCGGCCGGTCCCGGCCGCCACGGCACGGCCCGGACGTCCACCCCGAGCTTCTCCACGGCGGCCCGATCGGCCGACCCGTCGTCGTAGGCGCACAGCACCACCTCGCCCCTCTCGGCCAACCGCCGCAGGATGGCGAGCGAGCGCTGCTTCCCCCCGGCGTCGGCCGGGATGGGCACGAATTTGGTCACCATCAGGATTCTCGGTCGCCCCGGCACCGGGCTCACCGGGCTCCCCGGGCTCATCGGGCTCACCGGCCGATCCCGGCCGCCGCCGGAACCTTCTTGGCCAGCCGGTGGTAGAGCTCGGCCAGGTCGTCGGCGAAGCCGTCCACACCGTGGCTGGTCTCGGCCAGGGCGCGGGCGTGGCGGCCCAGCTGGGCGGCCAGGGCACCGTCGCCGAGGACGGCCTCGAGGGCCCGGGCCAGCGCCTCGGCGTCCCCGACGGGGACGAGCAGGGCGTTGTCCCCGTCGGTCAGATAGTCGGTCACGCCCCCCGAGCGGGTGGCCACCACGGGGACGCCCGACGCCTGGGCCTCGAGCACGGTCAGGCCGAAGGGCTCGGCCACCGAGGCGTTCACCACCACGTCGAGGGTCCGCAGCACGGTGGGGATGTCGTCGATCCGCCCGGCGAACCGGGCCCGGTCCCCGAGCAGCCGGCCGGCGTCGGCCTTCAGCTGTTCCAGGTACTCGCCCGAATCGAAGCCCGGGCTCCCCACCACCACCAGGTGGGCCCGGGCGGCCGGGCCGGTCAGCGCCGCCACGGCCTCCACCACGAGGTCCACCCCCTTCTCGCGGTCGATCCGGCCCACGATGCCGATCAAGGGGTCGTCTTCCGACGAGGTCAACCGCCGGCGCATCTCGGGATCGTGCGGCCCCGGTCGGAACCGTTCGAGGTCGACGGCCGGCACCATGATCCGCAGCTTCGGTGTCCCGAAACGGCCGACGCAGTCGGCCACGGCGTTGCTCACGGCGATCGAGGCCGACGACAACCGCACGGCCATCGTCTGCAGCTTCCGACCGATTCCGGGCCGGACGATGTCATGCATGTCGAGGACCACCGGCCGCCGCGCCAGCCGGCCGGCCAGGGCGCAGTCGACATGGGTCCACAGGCTGCTCGAGTTGATCACGTCGCCGGCCCGGGCCACGTGGGCGATCCGGCGGACCGAGCTGAACGTGGTGCCCAGTTCGCGCACGAGCTGGCCCGTCCCCGGCGGCGAATCGCCGTCGGCGCCGCGCACCCCCTGACGGGTCGGGATGTCCAGGGGGACGTGGCGGAATCCGAGCTTCTGCCACTGCTCGGGCAGATCACCGCCGAGAGGAGACGCCAGGATGAGGTCGACGCCCCGTTCGGCCAGGGGCCCGGCCAGGGCCATCACGGCGAACTCGGCCCCCCACGCCTGACGGGCGTTGCACACCTCCACCACCGACACCCGCTCCCCCGACCGGCGACGCCGGCTCACTGCAGCACCCCGGCCCCGGGGCGTGAGGCCCGGTGGCCCCCGGCGTGGCGGCGCAGGGCGTGGTGGCCCCCGGCGTGGTGGCCCCCAGTCCGGTGTCGTTGGGCCCGCCGCTGCAGCACCTCGCGGTAGACGGCCAGCGTTCCGAGGGCCGTGCTCCGGCCTGTGGGAACGGGCGGTGCCGGCGACGCCGGTCCGACGAGTGCCGCCACCAGCGCGTCGGCCCAGGCGGCGCCGTCCATCTCGACGACCCGACCGGCCCCGGTCCGCCCCACCTCGTCGGCCAGCGACGGCGAGGCCAGCACCGGCGTCCCCACGGCCAAGGCGCGGTGCAGGATCCCCGAGTGCGAGCCCCGGTGGTACGGCAGCACCATCACGTCGGCCGCCGCCGCCCAGCGGTTCAGGTCGTCCTCGGCGATGAAGCCGGCCCGCAGCTCGACGCCGCCCACCTGCACCAACCGGTCCATCTCCGCACACGCATAGGGCTCCCCCACGAGCAGCAGCCGGGCCCGGGGAACGCGGGCGACGACCGCGGGCCAGGCCTCGGCCAGAAGGTCGATCCCCTTGTAGGGCCGCAGCAGCCCGAGCAGCAACGCCGTCGGTGCGTCGTCGAGGCCGAGCCCCCGGCGCGCCTCGTCACGGGAAGCGGCCGGGCCGCCGAGAGGCAGGTCGACGGGGACCACGTGGACGGGGACTCCGGCGGCGTGGCGCTCCACCAGGTCACGGGGACCGTCGCCGTGGATGATGACGGCATCGGCCGAACGCCAGCGGCGGGCCTGACGCTCGAGGGCGCGCTCGCCCCCGTCGAGCGGTTCGGGATCGTGGGCCGTGATCACCACGGGGACGCGCCGGGAGACGGCCCGCACGGCCAGGTCGTCGAAGGGGGGGACGACTTCGGTCTGCATGTGGACCACGTCGGGACGGGCCCGGACGACGGCGCGGCCGAGGAGGATCGCCGACGGCACGATCTCCGCCAGCCGGCGGGCGCGCAGTCTCTGCCGGGCCATACCCGACAGCTCCGGCCCCCATTTGCGGTGGGCCAGGCCGAGGCCCGGGTCGGCCCGCCCACTCGGTGCCGCCAGGGAAACGGTGACTCCCTCGGATCGCAGGGCCGAAGCGAGGCAATCGGTGTAGCGGGCGATGCCGCCGCGGTCGGAGACGTCGACGAGAAGGACGTGCAGCGCGTGGGTCGCCGTCGACCCCGTCGACAGACCGCGTCGAGCCGCGTCTTCGCTGTACGCCGACTCGACCACGGGCCACAGTATCGCCTGCCCACTCCCGCCATACCCCGTTGCCGGCGACGTTTTGGTCACGCGGCCGGGGTAATCCACGGCCGGGCCTACGCGGTTCCGGGGCCTACGCGCCCCCGGAACCCGTGTACTGCACCACCTCCACCCCGGCGAAGCTCCGGGTGGGTCCGGGGGTGAACCCGGCCGACCGGAGCCCGGCCACAAGGGCCCGGTCGTCGGCGGGATAGAGCTGCTGCTGGCTGAGCACCAGCCACACGCGGTGGTCCGGCGCCACGGCCCGGGCGATGGCGGGGGCGGTGACGGCGAAGGAGGCGTCGTACCGCAGGCCGTCACCGTTCCACGGACCGGGGGGGAAGGCCGGATCGAGGAGCGCGGCGGCCCCCGGGTGCTGGACGAGGTACCACTGGAAGGGGATGCGCGTGTAGGGGGCGAAGATGACCACACCGTCACCGGGACGGGCCCCATCGGCCACCGCCGCGGCCGCCCCCCGCCAGTCCTCGGACGAGCCGTGCGAGAGGAAGGCCCCCACCCCGGCGCCGGAGGCGACCACCACGACGGCCAGGGTCGCCGCCGCCACGGTGCCTTTGAGACGGGTCAGGCCGTAGGCGACGAGGAGGACGAACGGTGGCAGGCAGATGACGAGATAGCGCACGACGAGCAGCGGCTTGTAGGCGAGCGAGAGAAGGATCACGGCCGCCACCGGCACGACCAACCAACACACGACGAAGACGATGGGCCAGTGCTCCGCCACGATCGCCGTCTTCGGGTGCCGGCGCACCACGGCCACGACGGCGACGACGACGGCCACCACGGCCACGACGGCGAGGTCGATCACGGGATGGGGGATGTCGGCACGCACTTTGGAGAAGATCTTCCCGGCGCTCGATCCGGCGGCCCAGTTGACGCCGGCGCTGTCGGTGGCGTGGATCAAGAGGGCCAACGGGAAGAGAAGGACACCGAGACCGACGGCGGTGGGGATGAGACGACGCCACGGTGCCGTGGCGCGGGGAAGGAAGGCCAGAGAGACGCCGTGGGCCAGGGGCACGAGGGCGGCCCAGAAGTTGGCGTAGGCGGCCAACGCCGACACCAGCGCGTAGGCCACCCACAGGCCGGTGCGCGAGGGGGAGCGCAGCGCGGTGACGAAGAGCGCCGACGAGGCGCTCACGAGGAGAAGACTGAGCGCATAGCCGCGCGCGTTCTGAGCGAACATCACGACGAGGGGGTCGACGGCCAGGAGGACACCGCTGATGACGGCGGTGCGACGGCCGAAGAGCCGGCGCGCCAGCACCATGACGACGGCCAGGGCGGCGACACTGACCAGGAGCGACAAGGTGCGGACGACGGCTTCGGAGTGTCCGAGATGCATCCACAGCCGCAGCAGCAGGTAGTAGAGCGACATGTTCGCTTCGCGGTGGAGAACGGACTGGGTGAAGGCGTGCCACGGCGCTTCGGCCAACGTGGTGCTGACGGACTCGTCGAGCGAAAAGCTGGCGCTGCCGATCGAGAGAAGGCCGACGGCGGCGCCGAGGACGGCCACGGCGCCGACCGACAGCCGCCACGACGTCGGGGCCGCCGGGTCGTCGGTCGTCACACCGAACGGTGGACCGGCAGGAGGTGAACTGGCAGGAGGTGAACCGTCAGGAAGTGAACGGGCAGAAGAACCGACCGGCGAGGTGATCACCGTGTCGTCGACACCGGCGCCCATGTCAGGGGCGCGGTGACCGACCGCCGTCATGCGATCGGAGCGGCCTCGTTCGATCCGTGGACCGCCGGCGCGATGGTCCGGGCCTCGTCGGTGTTCGGGTGTTCGAGATTCTCCGAGCGTACGGCACCGACCGCCGATCCCGTGGATGGGGTGGCGGTGGCCGTCGAGACCACGCCCACGGTCGAGGTGACGGTGGCGCTGACCGTGCTCGACGGCCCGGACGGACGCGCGGCGTTGCGGACCACGGCGAACAGGGTCTGGACGAGGATGACCATGTCACGCCACAGCGACCAGTTCTCGATGTAGTGGTTGTCGAAGCGGGCCCGCTCCTCGATGGAGGTGTCGCCCCGCAGGCCGTGGACCTGGGCCAGGCCGGTGAGGCCGACGGGCACGCGGTGGCGGTCGTCGTAGTGGCGGATCTCGGCCTTGAATTGCTCGACGAAGAAGGGCCGCTCGGGACGGGGGCCGACGAGCGACATCTCGCCCCTGAGGATGTTCCAGAGCTGGGGGATCTCGTCGAGACCGAGGACACGCAGGACGCGGCCGACCTTGGTGACAGCTTCCTCGGCGATGGTCCACTCGGTGTCGGAGTCGGTGTGGACGCGCATGGAACGGAACTTCAAGATCTCGACGGTCTCGCCCCGTTGCCCGATGCGCTGCTGGCGGAAGTGGACGGGGCCGGGGCTCGAGAACTTCACGGCCACGGCGAGGATGGCGTAGAGGGGCGCGAGGAGAACCAGTCCGAGCGCGGCCACCGTCATGTCGAAGGCCCGCTTGGCGGCGCGGGAGTAGGTGCGCAGGACGGGCCGGCGGAGACGGACGAGAGGGAAGCCCCAGACGTCGTCGGTGTCCTTGGCGTGCACGGCGGAACCGAGCTCGAAGAAACGGGGGAGGATGTGGATGTCGACCGACGCGTCCTCGCAGGCGCGCAGGACGTCGACCATGTCCTCTTCACGGGCCACGCCGAAGGCCACGACGACACGGTCGACGCGCTCTTCGAAGAGGACCATGCGCAGCAGGGCGACGCCACCGAAGAGCGGCAGGGGGAGATCGGAGCCGTCGACGTCGTCCAGGAAGCCGATGGGACGCAGTCCGTATTCGCGGTGCTCTTCGAGCGTGGCGGCGAAGGTGGTGCCGATCTGGCCGGCGCCGATGATCAGGGTCCGCTCGCCGTAGACACCGCGCGCCCGGAGCCGCCGGATGAGGCCGTAGAGCGCGCAGCGCAGGACGAGCATGGAGGCGATGACGACGGCGCCCCCCTCGAGCAGATCGAGGCCCGAGACACCGTTCACGTGCACAGCCGCCATGACGAGGAAGGGCACGCCGACGCAGGCGGCGATGGAGCGGGCCTCGCGGGCCGCGTTCAAGGTGATGCGGCTGCGGTAGTGACCGGTGGCGGTGAGCAGGACGACGACCGAACCGACGGTGAGCCAACTCCACCAGGTCGCTATGAGCGGGGCCACGATGAGGACCAGCGCCGCCAGGGCGGCGACGTCGGCGAAGGCGACGACGGCCATCTCCGGTCGGGCGGGCACGTGCCAGCGGCGGCGGGGCACAGCCCGGCCGCGCGTCGGAGACGCACTCGCCCACGACTGGAAGTTGAGCCCGACGGCCATGTGTGACGTCTACGTCGCGAGCCGCTGAGGCTTACGCGGGCAGACGACGGCGGCGGCTGCGACGCACGAGGACGCCGCCCACGACGAGGGCGCCCGCACCGAGCGCCGTCATCTCCTCGATGTCGGCACCGGTGAACGCCAGGGCGCTCGACGAGACGCTGACCGTCTTCACGACCGGAGTCGGTTCCTGGCTGGACGGCGGCGGAGACGAGCAACCCGTGTAACAGGTGCTGTCAGCACTGGCCGTCACCGATGGAACCACCACGCCGGCCAGGGTCAGGACCGTGCCCAGACCCAATCCCAGCCATCTGATCTTCATGTTGCCACCCCTCGCCCCGCCGCTTTTGGCGACGACTCCTCCATCTAACTTAGTCACATGCTGTGGTCTCGTCCGGCCATTGGCCACCTTCGGCGGGCAATTCATCGTTCCGAAATCAAAATTTTTACCCAATAACCGCTCTTTGTGGTGCTCAACACCTTAGCAGTGGCGGCGCCCTCCGTAGCGGGGCCGCCCTGCGTGGTGGTTGCGCCCATCGTGAACGCTCTACGACGCATAGTGCGCCCCGTTGCTCACCAACAACACTATGGAATCCCAACATCCGGTCAACTGCACAGGAAACCCCCCCAGAAGCCCCACCACGGTGAGTGACCAGTAACGGGACGACCGGCGGGCTACCACGAGAGGCTGAAGGGCGTCACATCGCTGTGGACGGCCCCACGATAGTGCCAGGCGATCGGGGACAGCCGGGCCGAGGGGACGACCGTCATCGAGCCGTGGCCGGCCGGGAGCCGGAAGGTGACGACGATGCGCTCCGAGGCGCCGGCGTGGACGTCGACGGGGGTGGCGAGGACCCAGACCGGCCCTTCGGCCCCGAGCACGTCCACCACCTGGCCCGCCCCGACCTGCAGGTGCGAGGCCTCGGGGGGCAGGTTGACGGTGAGCAGGCCGACGTACTCGCCGTAGGTCGTGCCGAGCCCCGGGTAGGGACCGGCGATGAACTGGGATTGACCCGGTGGGGTCTGGTTCTGGAGGGTGACGGCGAGCGAACCCTGCGTCGAATCCCGGGCCGGGCCCGATCCGGGGGTGATCTGGAGGTCGGCCCCGACCGAGAGGTACTGGTCGAGCTTGTTGCCGCCCCGGTTGAGCACGGCCACCAGGGCCGAGTCGGACGAGAGCTGACCCCCCACCCCGCCCTCCTGCCAGGCACTCTCGGCCGACGGATCGGCCGACCAGAGCAGAAGATGGCGCCCCGACGTGGCCGAGGTCATGGCGTCGGCCAGGTTCTTCAAATCGAGGGACTCGTTGTTGAGGGCGTCCAGGGAGGCGGTGGCGATCGCCCCCAGGCGGTCGACCCGGACCTTCGAGGTGTCGGTGTCGGAGAGACCGACGTACTGGTCGTGGGTGAGGTACTCGACCACGTTGTCGGCGTTCAACGAGGTGCCGTCGGGCAGGACGACCGGGCCCGTGACCTGGAGGAATTGACGCAGGGTGTCGACGTCGACGGCCAGGACGCCGTCGACGTGCTGGCCGGTGACCGACTGCCACATGCGGGCCGCCAGGGGGCCGTTCACGTCGAATTGGGGGGTGAGGCCCAGGTTGCGCCAGTCGACGCCGGGCAGGAGCCAGCCCCAGTCCGCCGCCAGGTCGCCGGTGACGGGGACAGAACCCGGTTTCGTCGGGATACCCGAGGTGGGGACCACCCCGCTCAGGTGGAGCTCGCCGTTGGCGGTGGTGAGGAGGCCGGCCTCGAGGAAGGCCCCCGAGCCGGCCCGCATCTCGGCGTTGTTGCCCATGAGGATGAGGTACTGCTGGGGACCCTGGAGGATGCCGGCCACCGCCGTGGCCACGGCCGAGGCGTTTCTGAGCCTGGTCCGGGCCTGGTCGAGCTGGCGGATGAAGGAGTCGTACTTGGAGGCGACCGGTCCGATCAGGGCCTGCGAGGGACCGGGGTCGATCTTGGCCAGCGCCGCGTTCGTGAGCTGGCCGAGCAGGGCCAGCCGGCGCAGGGCGGTGACCCGTTCGGGGCCGGCCTGGTGGGGGGCGTCCAGGACGGTCTTGGCCGCGGTGACGGCGGTCACGCCGATGTCTGAGACCTGGGCCGAGGCGCCGGCCAGGTCCTGGACGGAGCGGAGCTGGCGGCCGAGGACGGGGAGGATGTCGATAGGGGCGAGGAGGGGCGAGTCGAGCAGGGACTTGGCCCGGGAGAACTCGGCACCGGCCGCCTTCAACTGGGGCCCAGGACCCCCGGAGACGAGATCGGCGGCCGAGAGGTGGTTCTTGGCCAGGTTCACCTCGGCCGTGGCCCGGCTGGCGTCACGGACGCCCATGACGAGGACGACGGCGGAGGCGATCATCCAGATGAGGACCGCGACCGCGACGGCCGACCAGACGATCCGGCGGCGCGACCAGCGGAGGCGGGGCATCGATCAGCTATCGGCACGTCGGGCGTCCGGCCACAGGAATGGGGCCAGCCGGCCGACGAGGTCGGCCAGCTCGGCCGCCGTGGCCCGGTAGTCGGCCAGGCTGCCGCCGAGGGGGTCGGCCACGTCGTCGTCGGGCGAGCGCCCGATGAGGTCGGTCCGTTCCCTCCCGCCCACCAGTGCGGCCAGCCAGGCGGCGAGGGGCTCGCCGGGCCGGCGGGGGCCGGACGCCTCGCCCTGGCGGACCAACTCCTTCAAGGTGAAGGTCCGGTCCCAGGCGGCGGGGACGAGGAGGATGGCCTCGCGGGCGTGGCGGCGCTCCAGGCCGAGAACCAGATCGGCCGCCTCGACGGCCGCCGCCGTGAGGGTGGTGGAGCGGTGGGCGGCGAGGTCGACGCCGTAGGGGGCCATGGCTTTCACCACCTCGCGCGACACCGGGTGACCGCCTTCGAGGAGACCGGCCGAGGTGACGGTGACGGGTTGGCCGAGATCACCGGCTACGACGCCGAGATGGGACGCCGCCATCGGGGACCGACACACGTTCGCGGTGCAGACGAAGAGGACGACGACAGCGAGAGTGTAGAAGCGGTGGGCACCGGTAGTGTCGATGCGTGCAAAGGGGCCAGCTGACCGGCGCCCTGGGCCGTGTCCTGCTCTGCGTCGGAACCGTGATCCTGCTGTTCGTCGCCTATCAGCTGTGGGGGACGGACCTGGTGGAGTCGCACAGCCAGAGCGTGCTGCGGCAGCAACTCGATCACGAGCTGCACCACGCCGGCGGCCGGACGACGCCGAGCTCGACGACGCCGGGGAGCTCGACGACGCCGGGGAGCTCGACGACGACGCCGACCGGGACGAGCGCCGACCCGGCGCCGACGACGGCCGACCCGGGCGAGGGAGCACCGGTGGCCGTGCTCCAGATCCCGAAGATCGGGGTGAACAAGATCGTGGTCGAGGGGACGAACACACCCGACCTGCGGCAGGGACCCGGGCATTACCAGGGGACACCGTTGCCGGGACAGGCCGGCAACGCCGCCATCGCCGGGCACCGGACCACCTACGGCGCCCCCTTCTACAACCTGGACGCGCTGCATCCGGGCGACGAGATCATGCTGACGACGCCGCAGGGCATGTTCACCTACAAGGTGGATCGGAGCCTGGTGGTGTCGCCGTCGGACCGGTCGGTGCTCGCCGCCAGCGTGACGCCGGAGCTGACGCTCACGACGTGCACGCCGCGTTTCAGTGCGAGCAACCGCCTGGTCGTCCAGGCCGCGCTGTTCTCCTCGTCCGTGGTGCCGGGGGCGAAAGGAACGACGACCACGACGACGACGCCACCCAGGGGGCTGACGGTGGGGAGCGCGGCGGCCGACGACCTGGCCGGGGGCCAGGGGAACTGGCAACCGGCGCTGCTGTGGGGGATCGCCGTGCTCGTCGCCGGAGCCGCCGTGCTGCTGGTGGGGCGCCGACGCCGACCACGGGGCCAACGTCTCCTCGTCTACGGCGCCGGAAGCGCCGGTGTCCTGGTGGTGCTCTTCTTCTTCTTCGGCGCCGTGAGCCCCTTGCTGCCGGCCAGCTTCTGACCCGGTGCCCCCGAGCGAGAGCGACGTTGAGGCGGCTGCGGGTGGGCCGGCGGTCTCGGTGTGCATGCCGATGGCACGCACGGCCCCTGAGGTGCGGGCGGCGGTGATGAGCGTGCTCGGTCAGGACTTCGGCGACTTCGAGTTGCTGATCGGCGACGAGACGGGCGCGGCGGCGGTGTTGGTGGCCGAGCTCGACGATGCCCGGGTGCACTACCGGCACAACCCGGAACGGCTGGGCTTCTCGCAGAACCACGTCGCGCTGCTCGACCGGGCCCGGGGACGGTACGTGGCCGTGCTCCACGACGACGACCGCTGGGATCCGGCCTTTCTGTCCCGACTGGTGGAAGTGCTCGACGCCGACGCCGGGATCGGGCTCGCCTGCAGCGCCGTGGTACTCGACCGCGGCGGTGCCGACGCCGGCGAACGCTGGCCCATCCCGCTTCGGCCCGGGCGGACCGACGCGCTGCTCGAGGTGCTGCTCGGCGAGGAGTGGTTCATGTTGCAGGGCAATGCCGTCTGGCGGCGCGAGGTGTGGTCGGGGCCGGCGCGGCAGTGGCCCGACCTGTGTTGCGGGGACCTGCAGTTCTTCCTGTCCCTGGCCGAGGCGGGGTGGCCCGTCTACTTCCTCGACCAGGTGTTGATGACGTATTCCATGCACCGGGGCCAGTCCGGGGCATGGCGGGGCGCCGACAGCGGTCTGGGTGTGGCCGAGGACGTGCTCGCCTTCTGGGACGGGTGGTTGGCCGGACGCAGCGACCGACAGGTGGCGTTGACGTCGCGGCCGCGGGCCCGCTGGCATCTGCGCCGGGCCCGGGCGCTGCTATTGGCGGGACGACGGGCCGACGCCCGGGTGGCGGTGGCGGCAGCCGAGGCCCTCGGCGGGAGCGACCTCCCCCAACTCGGCCGGCTGAAGTGGGCCGTGGCCCTGCCGAACCCCGTCGTTCGCGGCGCGGTGTCCCTCAAGCGCGCCGTGGCCGGGCTCCGGTCGCCCCGACGACGGTAACTCTCCCGGCCCGGGGACGTCGCGTAGGGTGGAAAGGACCGATGGAGCGAACGGTGACAGGGCTGTGACCGACGGGAGCCCAGCGGCCGAGAGCGCGCTCCCGCATCGCTTCGGGGCCAACGTCTTCAGCAACTACGTGGCCCTGGCCGTGACGGCGCTGTCGGCCATCGTGGTGACGCCGCTGCTGCTGCACCACCTCGGTCGGTCCGCCTTCGGGATCTGGGTGCTGGCGAGCACGGTGGTGGCCTACCTGGAATTGTTCGAGCTGGGTTTCGGAGGTGCCTCGACCAAGCTGGTGGCCGAAGACGCGCACGTGCGGCCCGACCAGGCCGTGCGGATGATCAACACGACGTTCTTCGTGCTCGTCCCCATGGGCGCCATCGCACTGGTCGTAGGCGTGGTGATCGCCTACTTCTTCCCCCACATCGTGCACATCCCTTCCGGCATGAACCGGCAGGTGTTCATCTGCGTCGCCGTCCTCGCCGTGGGGCTGGCCGTCTCCATCCCCGGCGACACCTTCGGCGGGTCACTGGGGGGATACCAGCGATTCGACCTGCTGTCGCTGGCCAACGCCTCGATGGGGATCGCCATCGCCGTGGCCAGCGTGGTGATCGTGCTCCTCGGTGGTGGCATCGTCGCCCTCGCCGTCGCCACCTCGGCCATCACGGTGGGTTTCCAGGGCGTGCGCTGGGCCATGCTCCGCCACATCATCCCCGGGGCGCGCATCCGGTTCAGCCTCGTCGACCGGCTCCGGCTGCGCGCCGCGGCCAACATCTCGGGTTGGTTCCTCGTGTACGCGCTGCTCCAGGCCACGCTGGCCGCGTCCGACGTGGTCGTCGTGGGCATCGTGCTCGGGGTGAAGCCGGCCGCCGTGTACGCCGTGGGGGCCAAGTTGGCCAAGGCAGCCAATCTGTCCCTCGACTCACTGGCCATCGTGTTCTTCCCCTACGCCTCCGCCACCCTGCGGAACAAGGACCGCGACGCCCTGAAGGGCATCGTCATCGACGGCATCCGGGTGACGCTGCTCGTCGGTGTGCTGATCTCGCTGCTGCTCATGGTGCTGGCCGGCCCCGGGATCCGGGGCTGGGTGGGTCCCGGCTACGACACCTCGGCCCACGTCCTCGTCATCCTGGCCCTGGCCGTCGGCATCGCCTCGCCGGTGAAGTGCCTCGCCCAGGTGCTCCTCGGATCGGGCGATCTCACGGTGCTCTGCGCCGTGTCGGGGGTCGAAGTTGTCGTGAACATCGTGCTCTCCATCACCTTGGCCTACGTGATCGGACCGTTGGGAGTGGCGGTGGGGACACTCGGGGGGGTTCTCCTCGTGCGGCTGCCCGGACTGCTCGTGGTCGGCACCCGGGCCGTGAAGGTACGGATCTCCGAGGTGGTCCGGGGGGCCGTCGTCCCCCATATCCTCCCCGCCGCCGCCTGCGCCGCCGTCCTGCTGGCGGGCCGGTCCCTCACCGGCTATTCGTTCATCGGGGCCGTCGTGAACGGCCTGGCCGGGGTGGCCGCCTACCTCGGTCTGTACCTGGCCACGGGGGCGCCACCGAGCGAGCGGGAGCGGGCCTTCAGCATCGTGCGGAAGATCGGGGCCGGGCGGGGGCGGGGGGCAACCGGTTCATGACGATGTCGGCGGGGCGGCGCTTGGTGGAGTCGGCCCTCGTTCCGGTGAAGCTGCCCATCGCGGCGTGGATCGGGGAGTCCATGAGGCGCAGGGGCACCGACGTCACGACGGCCAGCGCCGGGCGGTCGTGCGTGGTGCTGGCGCCGCACCCCGACGACGAGACGCTCGGGTGCGGGGCCACCGTGATGCGGAAGGTCGACGCCGGGGCCGCCGTGCAGGTGGTCGTGATCAGTGACGGCGCCACCTGGCCGCCGTGGCGGCCGGCGGCCGAGAACATCGCCGTGCGCGACGCCGAGCTGCGGGCCTCGTGCCGGATCCTCGGTCTCCCCGACGACGCCGTGACGCACCTGTCGTTTCCGGAGACAAAGCTCGACGGCGCCGGCGATGCTCTGGTGGACGCCGTGGCCGACTTCGTCCGGCGCCACGCGCCCGACGAGGTCTTCGTGACGTCGGAGGCCGATCCCCACAGCGACCACGCGGCGCTGGCCCGGGCGACGGCGCGGGCCCTGGCCGGGAGCGGGGTGCGGTTGCTCGCCTATCCCATCTGGCAGTGGGCGCGACCCCGGTCATGGGCCCGGACGGTGGCGGTGGCGTCGCCGGCCCAGACGGTGGACAGCGGCGGCTACCTCGAACGCAAAGGCGCGGCGGTCGACGTCTTCCGCTCGCAGATGTCGGCGGCGGCGGGCGGGGAGAAGACCGGGGGATTACGGCCGGCCTTCCTGCGCCACTTCCTCGCCGACCGCGAGATGTTCTTCCCCGTCCCTCTCTGAATCGATCAGATGGCGTGCTCGGCCGGGGCGGCGGGGCGACGTTTTGAGCGACGGCCTCGGCGGCCGCCGGTCACGGCCGGGTCCCCGAGTCGGAGCGCCAACGCCTGGGCAGCGGCGTCGGTGGACTGCTCGAACCACGTGGCCAGGGGCGCTCCCCCGCCGTCGCAGGCGACCGTCAGGTGCTTGACCCAGCGACGGGCGGACCGGCCCAGATCGCGTTCGACGGCGGCGAAGGGGATCCAGGTCTTCACTGCCAGTTCGGCCACGGGCCGGGCCCGCTCGTACCAGGAGCTGACGAGCTCCCCCGTGCCGGTGGGCAGCAGCAGTTCGATGGGTGCGCCGGGCCACTGCCGGAACACCCAGGCGGCCCACTCGGCCAGCAGGTCCACGGGCAGACCCCACAGGGCCTGGTCGAGACCCCGGGGAATGGCCACACCGCGCGCCGGCAGGAGCTTCCGGCGGCGACGGCTGTGATGGCCGCGGTTGCGGCGCTCGGCCACGAGCTGCCAGGCGAGGAGGACCGGATGGTGGCGCTTCTCCCCCCAGCGGGCGACCGAACCGATGGCCGGTTTACCCGCCGCCGGGGCGGCGGCCAGTCCCCACAGGGCGAAGTGGGTGGCGTCCCACTGCGACGGCCTCGGGCGCTGGCCACTGGCGTCGAACCAGCGCTGGAGGAGATCGGCCGGGTCCCGGACCCGGAGGCCGGAATCGGCATGCTCGACGAGAGCCTCGGGCCAGCTGTCGCCCCGCAGGGTGGCGGTGATCTCGGCGATCACCGCGTCGGTGCCGAACTCCTCGAGGACGAGACGTTCGGTCGACCCCGGGGCGAGACGGGCCGGGTTCAGCATTCCGGTGCGGAAGAGCTCGACGGTGCGCGCCAAGACATCGTCCTCGCTCTCGTCCTCACCAGGCTCGACCGAAGCGACCCCTTCCGGCTCGACCGACGGGGCCGCATCGGGATAGGCCGACGGGGTCGCGTCGGGCTCGCCCGCCGGGGTCGCGTCGGGCGCGACGACGTCATTTCCACGCGCCGGCGCCGGAGCAGCGATGTCCCGGCCGGCGAGCATGGGGGCCCGGGGGACCGATCCGAGGACGACGCGCCGGGCGACGGCGAATCCCGGCACATCGTGGGCGATCTTGGCCACGCGTTCGAAGAGGGCGTCGGGATCACCGTGGTCGGCCAATTCCTCGACCAGATCGACCAGCGCGCCGAGCTCGACGTCGACTCCGAAGTCCATTTCGAGCAGATGGAGCAAGCTCGTGTTCAAGATCCAGCCACCCTCGACGGCGAGATAGAAGTCCTCGTCGGTCCCGACCCTCCGCGCCACCCCCGCCTCGCGCAGGACGACGGGGGCGGCCGGGGTGGTCGACCGGCCGTTGTCCCACGTGGCCATGCCCCAGGCGATGCCCAGAGCGGCCTGCGCCCCCTTGTCGACGCTGCGTTGAGCCCGGTAGGAGATAGCCCGGACCCGTTTGGTGGCGTCACGTAGGGCGTTGGGTTCATTGTCGAAGAGCTCGGACAACGACACCCGGTGCGAGGCCAGGAGGCGGTCGACGGCACCCCGGACGGCGCCCGAGCCGGGCGAGAGGTCGAGGGTGGCCTGTTTCAGGTCCTTGAAATACAGCAGGGTGTTGCGGACCCCGAAGTCGAATCGCTCATCGCCGGTGGTGAGTTCGTCCGCGGCCGTGTTCTCGGCGGCGCCGGTCTCGGCCGGTGCGGTCGGCGAACCGTGACCGCGATCGCTCATCGGGCTCCATACATCGAACTGGCCTCTGTCTCCGAGCTCGCCCCAACGAGCATCTTCAAATGGTACGCGCTGATGGTCCGGTTGCCCAACGCGTGCACAACACAAATTTACCGTCACCATTGTCCCCGTCCGCCCCCCGCACCCGTGTTTTCCCTGCTCCGGTGCGGTTGTTGTCACAGAAGTGATCGAAGTGCCCGATGAGGCGACCGTGGGCCGTCGGGCAACCGGCCCGTGAAAAGGCAATCGCCATGGAAGAATGTCGCCGCGTGCCAACGACCACGACCTTCCGGCGGCGTTCCTCGTCGTCACTGGCGGTGATCGTCGTGTTGACGGTGGCGGCGGGATGCAGCCAGAACGCCCCCAAGGCGGCCACGCGAACGACGACGACCACCACGACCTCGCAGAGGTCGACCACGACCAGCACGATCCCCTCCCCGTGGTCGGCTCCGTCGACGGCGATCGACGCCGCCCACCCCATCAGCTCCTTGTCGTGCCCGATCGCGACGTTCTGCCTGGCACTCAGCACCGACGGGACCTCGTACCGCTACGACGGAACGGGGTGGTCGGCCGCCTTGTCGGTGACCGGGGCTGGTCCCGCCCCCACGCCGGAGGCCGCCGATCTGTCGTGCGGAAGCCCGTTCTTCTGCATGGCGGTCCCCGGCGGCAACGAGGTGGTCAAGTGGAACGGGACGTCGTGGACGTCGGCCCAGACGCTCGGAGGCGCTCAGGGGCTCCAGGCCCTGGGCTGCGCCGGTGGCAGCTTCTGTGTGACCGTGGACGGCGAGGGTGACGCCTACTTCTACGACGGCAGCTGGTCGTCGGCAGTGAACGCCTGGGGAGGGCCGACCGATATCTCCTGCGTCGACCCGTCGTTCTGTATGGCCACCATCGGCGGCACCGCCCAGTGGAACGGCAGCGTGTGGTCCCAACCGCAGGATGTCGACACCTCGGGGCAGCTCGAAACCGTCTCGTGCCCGAGCACGTCGTTCTGCGTGGCCGGCGACAGCGTCGGGAACGTCCTGGCCTGGAACGGAACGACCTGGTCCGTCCCGCAACCGGTCGACCCGAGCCCCGCCGGGGCTCCCGTCGGGAGTCACGCCCTGGCCTCGGTGTCCTGCGCCGCGCCGACCTTCTGCGTCGCCGTCGACAGCGGTGGGAACGTGGTCAGCTTCGACGGAACGACGTGGTCAACCCCACGGGACATCGACGGCGCAACAGGCCTCGTCTCTGTGTCCTGTGCTTCGACGACGTTCTGCCTGGCCGTCGACAAGCTCGGCCGCGTCCTCACGTATCACTGAGGGTCAGACGTTGAAGATGTACGCCGACCCGGCCCCGCCCTCGGCGTTGTCAGACCCGATGACAGCGGTCGTGCCCGAAAGGGACGCCGAGTAGCCGAATTCATTGCCGGAGGCGGCGTCGCCGGCGGTGAGCTCCGACTTCTGCTTCCACGTCGAGCCGGCCTTCTTGAAGACGTAGGCGGCCCCGGTGCCAGAGGCGTGTTGCTCGGCCCCCACCAGGACGGTGGAACCCGACAGGCCGACCGACCACCCGAAGCAGTTGTTGTCGGCACCGTCCGATGCGGTGAGCTCACCCACCTGGTTCCAGTGGGCGCCTGAGCCGCTGAAGACGTAGGCGGCGCCGGTGACGCTGTCGTGACCGGGAGCGCCGGCCACGATCCGCGTTCCCGAGATGGCGACCTTGTCGCCGAAGTAGTCGTCCGCCTGGCCGTCGCCCGCCGTCAGCTCGGCGGCCTGCGTCCAGATGCCGCCCGTGTCGGTGAAGACGTAGATGGCTCCGTTGGCGCGGTGTTGGACGGCGCTCACGACCAGGGTCGATCCGTCGACAGCCATGGACCAGCCGAACATGTCGGACGGGATGCCGTCGGCGGCGGTGAGCACCGTTTGCGGGGACCAGGTCCCGGCGTTGTCGGCGTAGACGTAGACGGCGCCCGTCCGGGCGCTGTGGCCGTCGGCGCCCACCATGACCAACGAACCCGATGTGACGACCGAGTAGCCGAACTTGTCGCCCCCCGTGGCGGAATCAGTGCCACTGGTGTTGTTGAACTCGCCCTGCTGGGTCCAGATGCCACCGGACTCGGTGAAGACGTAGGCGTTACCGATGCCGTAGTAGGTCCCGGGAGATCCCACGGCCACCGTCGAACCGGAGATGGCCACCGACCAGCCGAATTCGTTGCCCGGCGCGGCGTCGCTCGCCGTCAACTCCTGGGTCTGCGTCCATGTGCTGCCCGACTTGGTGAAGATGTAGGCCGCCCCGGTGTAGGAGGACGCGTAGGGCGCCCCGACGACGGCCGTCGAGCCCGAGACCGCCACCGACCACCCGAAGTCGTCGCCCGTCCAGGCGTTGCTGGCGAGCAGCTCGCTCAGCTGCTTGGGTCCGTGGGTCACCTTGCTGGCCACGACCCGATGAGAGGGGCTGTCGGCCTGGGCGACCGAACCCAGAAACAAGACGAGTGATCCCGTCAGGGCGACGACGACGGCGATGAACACCGTCGAGATCACCGCCCGCTTGTTGCGTGCCACCCTTCTCGCCCCCCCGCCCTGTCAGATCTGTTTGCTCGAATGGCCGTGTTGCTGCCGATGGTGCCACGTCTGTGTGTGTCGCGCCCGGCCGGGGACGCCGGTGCGATCGGTCCCGCACTTCTCCCAAGAGTCGGGAAGGGGGGCGCAAAGCGCCCCCCTTCCCGCTCTTACCGTCTTTGGTACTGCCGATCTAAGCCTTGGCTCAGATGGTCGGTGCCGGCGGAAGGACAGTGAACTCGGAGACGTAGGTCTGGTGGGTACCAGCCAGGACGTCCGCGATCACTTCAGAGGTTCCAGCGGCGCACGACGTGCCCTTGAAGACGAACACGGCGTTGCCGTCGTCATCGAGGATCGTGGTGGCCCTGTCACCGGTGTTGACGCCAACTCCGTTGATGTCGCCAGAGCTGGTGGCGCCACCGACGCCGACGCCGTCCTGGTTACCCGGCTCCCAGCGCCAGCCGCGGATGCAGCGACCCTCGAGCTGCGAGGAGCTGATCTCCACCACCTGCTCGGCGTAGACGGCGTCGGTCTCGACGTAGAACACGGCGTAGACGTTGGAGTCACCGCTCGTGGACGTGTCGCCCGTCTCGACCTCGGACGGAACACCCGAGATGGTCGGGAAGCCGTTGACGCCGGCCGTCGTGACGACGGGCGGGTTGGCCGTCAGCGTCACGAGGGCGGTGTAGAACGGAGCAACCTCGAGGTCAGCCTCGACGACGCTCGTCCCCGGGGCGCAGTTCTCCCCGTCCACGACCACGGTGGCGTTGCCATCGTCGTCGAGAACAGCGTCGATGCGGTTGGGAACGACGTTCGGGCTGGCGGTGGTGCCACCGGCCTGCAGGTTCTCGAAGGTCAGCGTCTGGCACGAAGCCTCGAGCTGCGACGAGTCGATGTTCACCTCGTCACCGGCGAAGGACGGGCTCGTCTCCACCTGGACAACGGCGTGGATCTCGGACTGCCCGGTCTCCACCAGCGGGTTCGGGTCAACGGTGACCGTGATCAACGGCGGAGGTCCGCCCTTGCCGGTTCCCCCACCACTGGCCTGGCACTTGGCGGCATTCGGGTGGTTGCTGCACCACTTCGCCGACTTCGCCGAAGCGACCCCGGCCATGCCCAGAAGCGGCATGCTCACTACGACGGTCAGTGCTACCAACCGTGCAAGACGACTATGACGGACGTTCATTTTGATTCCTGCTCCTTGTCGACGGTTTTGTCGGCGGGAGGCCTACGTCCAGGGGCCGTCGTAGCTCGCCCTCCCTCGTGAGCCTCCTGTTCGAGCCCACGTACAGTGCATTGTTCACGGTGAGGGCATAGGGGGACATCACCACTTTTAGGGATCTTGTTGACGAAAGATTGTCCCGATTGACCTCTCATAGTGGTTAGAGACAGTCGGATAGTCATTTTTTAGGAG
>DATNJD010000055.1:0-3249 GCA_035604075.1 Acidimicrobiales bacterium | reverse complement strand
CGATAGTCCTCGCCTTCGGCGTGGCCCTTTTCGTCGGTGTCTTCTTCGGCTTCTACCCCGCCAATCGCGCCGCATCGCTCCGGCCGATCGACGCCCTCCGCTACGAGTAAGGATCGAAAGGCGCCACCATGTCCGAATCCGACACCACCACTGGTACCCCGTCCGCAGCGGGGTTCGAGCCTCCGACCGAGGAGATCTTCGTCACGGCCGCCGACGGCCACGACGGCCACGACGGCGGGGACGGGCCGTCGGGTTCGTCGGCGGCTCTGCCCTGGGATCCGACCGCAGCCGACGACGACGACGAGTGGCCGGACCGGGGTCCTCGCAAGGGCATCCGGATGTCTGTGCCCACCGTGGCTCTTCTCGGCCTCCTGATCGCCGCCGGGGGGATCTGGGGTGGAGCGGCGCTCCAGCGCAGCCAGGGGACGTCGACCTCAACGGGGGCCGCATCGACCTTCGCGTCGCTGTTCGGGGGCCGGGGTGCCGGGACCACCGGAGGTCTTGCCGGCGGCGGCGCGCTGGGTGCCGCCGCCACCGGAACCGTCACCGAGGTCCAGGGCTCGACCCTCTACGTGACGAACGCCAGCGGGGCTCTGGTCAAGGTCACGGTGGGACCCTCGGTCACCGTCAACCGCAACGCCAAGTCGAGTCTCGGTTCGCTTCAGGTGGGCGATACGGTCGTCGTCCAGGGGACGAAGGCCACCGACGGATCGGTGACGGCCTCCTCGGTGTCGGCCACCGCGGCCGGAGTCACCTCGGGCTTCGGCGGTTTCGGAGGGCGAGCGGCGGCGCTGGGGGGCTGAGCCGTGAGGTCCGGCGTCCGAGGGCGCGTTCGCCGGTCGGGTGGCTGCTCACGTCGACGACACCGTCGATCTCGGCGCCCACCGACAGCAGGGTCTCGTCAATGAGCCGGACTATCTCGTCGCACCGGTCGCCCAGAGTCATCGTGACGCCTCCTTCCTCGCCTGCACCATCGACCCCGCCATCCCACCCCTGAAGGACACGGCCGACATCACCCGTCTGGGTGGTGCCTTCGGCCACGGCACGTGACAAATGATCCGCTCTACGATGCGGACCGGCCGGTCGCTGCTCCATCGGGCGTCGGTGCATGACCGACAGATACCCGGAGACGGCCGTGGACGACACATCACGATTGGCGGCGGACCGGATGGCGTTGCGCGACCTGGTCGATGCCTACGCCTTCCACGTCGACCATCGCGACGCCGAGGCGGTGGCAGAGCTCTTCACGGCCGACGGCCGGCTCGTCTCCCGTCTGCACAAGGAGGGGGCCGACGCCCCCATCGTCCGGACCGGACGGCGCGAGATCGCCGGCGCCCTGGTGGCCGGTCTCGACCGCTACATCGCCACCACCCACATCGTGGGGGGGCAGGTCGTGGACATCGACGACGACGGGGCCACGGGGGACACCGTCTGTCTGGCCCACCACGTCTACGACAGTGCCGGGGCGCGCCGGATGCTCGTCATGGCCGTCCGTTACACCGACACCTACGCCCGGCAGCCCGAGGGTTGGGGCTTCGCCGAGCGCCAGCTGCAGCTCGACTGGCGCGAGGACAGGCCCCTGGAGGACCGATCATGACCGTGAAGTTCGCCGTCCTTCCCCCGGTGCGCGCCGGGGTCTGCGCCGATCCCGACTGGATGACGGGCTTCGCCCGGACGGCCGAGGACCTCGGCTTCGAGTCCATCGTCCTCGTCGAGCACCCCGTGGTGATCAGCGACTACACGAGCACCTACCCGTACGCGCCGTCGGGCCGGATGCCGCTGCCCGACGACTGCGCCATCCCCGACCCCATCGACGTCCTCGCCTTCATCGCCGCCGCCACCAGCCGGTTGCAACTGGCCACCGGCGTCCTCGTCCTCCCCGCCCACCACCCGGTGATCATGGCCAAGCGCCTGGCCACTGTGGACGCGCTGTCGAAGGGCCGCGTCCGGCTCTGCATCGGCGTGGGGTGGATGCGCGAGGAGCTCGAAGCGTGCGGAATCGACTTCTCTTCGCGGGGCCGGCGCACCGACGAGTGCATCGACGTCATGCGCGCCCTGTGGGCCGACACCGAACCCGACGGGGCCGCCTTCGACGGCGAGTTCTTCCACTTCTCCCACGCCCACACCCATCCGAAGCCGCCCCGGCCCGGCGGCGTCCCCATCCACGTCGGCGGCCACTCGGCCGCGTCCATCCGCCGCGCCGCGCGGCGCGGCGACGGGTGGCACCCGCTCGGCATCCGGGGTGAGGAGCTCACCGCCGCCCTTGGGCAACTGCACCGTGAGGCGGAGGCGGCGGGCCGCGACCCAAGGTCCATCGAATTGACCCTCACCGGGGTGTCGACGACCACCACGCCCGAGACGCTGGCCGAGCTGGAGGAGATGGGCGTGGACCGGCTGGTGGTGACCTGCCTGCAGAAGGACCTGGCCGCGGCCCAGGACGAGATGGCCGAGGTGGCGCAGACCGTCGGGCTCACGCACGGCTGATCGACCCTGTCCGGTCGGGATGGTTCCGCCGGACTCGGCCGGCGACCGACCCTCGTAGTCTTCGGATATGGACGACACGGCCCCGCTCGAATGGCGCAAGCTGGTTGGCCTGTCGGACGTGCAGGCGGCAGCCGAGCGGCTCCGTCCCGTGGGCGTGCAGACGCCACTCCAAATGAGTGACCGCTTGTCCGAGCGCCACGGCGCCTCGGTGTACCTGAAGCGCGAAGACCTCCAGGCCGTTCGCTCGTACAAGATCCGCGGCGCCTACAACTTCATCGCCGCCCTGTCCCCCGAGCGCCTCCGGGCCGGGGTGGTCTGCGCCTCGGCCGGCAACCACGCCCAGGGCGTGGCCTGGTCGTGTCGACACCTGGGCGTGGGGGGTGTCGTCTTCCTGCCCCGGCGTACCCCGCGTCAGAAGGTGGCCCGGATCCGGGCCCTGGCCGGCGACCTGGTCGAGCTCCGCTTCGCCGGCGACACATTCGACGACGCCAATGCCGCCGCCGCCGCCTACGCCGCCGACACCGGGGCCACCGTGGTCCCCACCTTCGACCACCCGCTCACCGTGGCCGGTCAGGGCACCGTGGGCCTCGAAACGGTCGAACAGCTCGGTGAGGCCCCCGACGTCTTCGTCGTGCCCATCGGTGGCGGCGGACTCGTCTCCGGTATCGCCATCACCCTCGAGGGGATGGGGGCGACGACCAGGCTCGTGGGCGCCCAGCCGGCCGGGGCGCCGGCCATGGTCCGCTCGCTCGAGGCCGGCCATCC
>DATNJD010000054.1:0-15266 GCA_035604075.1 Acidimicrobiales bacterium | reverse complement strand
GAGCCGCTGCCCCTGGCCGGCGCCGGTGGCCTGGGCGTGGCCCAGGCCGGGGCGCGCCCGATCGACCGGACCGAACACGGGATGGGTGCGGGGCCCCCGTCCGAGCTCGCCCCGGGGGGGCGCGGTCAAGGCGGCGACGCCATGGCCATGGCGACGGCCGTCGGTGTCGCCGCCGATGGAACGTCGGCGCCACGCGGGCACCGTCGGTGGCCCTGGATCCTGTCGGTGGTGGTCCTGGCCCTCGCTCTGGCCGGCGCCGCCGGCGCCTACGCGGCGTCGCGGGCGCAGCTGTTCACCCCGAGCCACCGGTTGACGTCGGTCGCCGGCGAGACGCAGGCCCAGGCGTCGAGCACCCTGCGGGCCGACCGGTTCCACGTCCGGGCGGTGAGCAGTCGCTCGTCGGCCACGGTGCCCGCCGGTCACATCCTGCGTCAGATCCCGGGCCCGGGGACGAGCCTGAAGGAAGGGAGCACGGTGTCGGTGGTGCTGTCCACGGGACCGCCTCCCGTGGCCGTCCCGTCGTTGACCGGTATGACCGGCGACTGCCCAGCCGTGGTGGCGGCATTGACCGCCGCCCACCTGCACGCGGCGTGCACCGACACCACCAACTCGACGACCGTGGCCAAAGGGACGGTGATCTCCTGGACCCCCACGGGCCGGGCCACCGAGTTCTCCACCATCACCGTCGTCGTCTCGGCCGGTCCCCCCACCGAGAACATCCCGTCGCTCACCGGTTCGACGTGCACGGGCGCCACCACCGCCCTGCAGGCGGTGGGGCTCGTGGCCCAGTGCACGAACGCCTTCAGCCCCACCGTGCCGAACGGTCAGGTCATATCGTGGAACCCCACGGGCACCGCCCTGGCCGGTTCGACCGTCGCCGTCAGCATCTCCGAGGGACCGCAGCCCGTCGTCGTTCCCCCTCTCGCCGATGACACGGTGGCGGAGGCCACCGCCGCCCTGCAGGCCGTGGGATTGGTGCCCGCCGCCAACGGTCCCCTGGTGGGTCGGGTCTTCGAGAGCACCCCGCCGTCGGGTACCTCGGTCACGCCGGGGTCGACCGTCACCATCTACCTCAAGTAGCCCCGGTGGCCGACACGAAGAGCGGATGCGAGCTGTGCGAGGCGGCCCGACTGACGACCTGGTACTACGAGGACGACGTCTGCTGGATCGCCGACTGCGAGATCTGCAACGTCCCCATGGTGGTGTGGCGTCAGCACGGGACGGACCCGCCGGACGCCGACCTCGAGCACATGCGGACCGAGCTCGGCCGAGTGGCCGACGAGGTGCTCGGCGCCGACGGGTGGTCGTACGACGGGGTCATGCGCCAGATCCCCGACCACTACCACTGCCATGCCCGCGACCCCAACTGGTGGTCCCGGCGTTTCGGCGCGCGGTGAGAGTGGCCGCCGGCGTCTTCGCCGACCGAGCCGACGCCGGCCGCCGGCTGGCCCTGCTCCTCGAACCGCTCCGCGACGGCGCGCCCGTGGTGGTGGGCATGGCCCGCGGCGGGGTAGCGGTGGCCGCCGAGGTGGCCGCCGTCCTCGGTGCCCCGCTCGACGTGGTGGTGGTGCGCAAGCTGGGGTGCCCCGGCCAACCCGAGCTCGGTCTCGGCGCCCTGGGAGAAGAAGGTGTGCGGATCGTGAACGAGCGTCTGGTGCAGCGGCTGGGCGTCACCGACGAGGTGATCGACGAGGTGGCCGGGCGCGAGACGGTGGAGCTCGAACGGCGCCGAGCGCGGTACCGGGCCGGGCGGCCGCCGACGCCGGTGGCGGGCCGCCCCGTGGTGGTGGTGGACGACGGTCTGGCCACCGGCTTCACGGCCCGGGCCGCCGTCGAGGTCATGCGCCGCCGCCGCGCCGGGCGCGTGGTGGTGGCCGTGCCCGTGGGCTCGCCGGGGGCGGTGGCCTCCCTCGAGGCCGTGGCCGACGAGGTGGTCTGCGTCGAGACGGCCGGGGAGTTCTTCGGCATCAGCGAGTGGTACCGCGACTTCCACCAGGTGAGCGACGACGAGGTGGCGCGGCTGCTGGCGACGCCGAGGCCGTGATCAAGTACCTGGGGTCCAAGCGCCGGCTCGTCCCCGTCCTGGCCGAGCTGGCCGGCCGGGCCGGGGCGCGCACCGCTCTCGATCTCTTCACCGGCACCACCCGGGTGGCGCAGGCCTTCAAGGCGGCCGGGGCCGAGGTGACGGCCGTCGACACCACCCGCTGCGCGTCGGTCCTGGCCGGCTGCTACATCGCCACCGACGCCGAGACCTTCGACCGGGACGCGCTCGACCGGGCCGTGGCGTCGTTGAACGCCCTCCCCGGACGGGCCGGCTACGTGACCGAGACGTTCTGCGTCCAGTCCCGCTTCTTCCAACCGCACAACGGCGAGCGGATCGACGCCGTGCGCGACGCCATCGCCGCCGACTACGGGGGGAGCGCCCTCGAGCCCGTGCTCGTGACCAGCCTGCTCGAGGCGGCCGACCGGGTGGACTCCACCACCGGGCTGCAGATGGCCTACGTGAAGCAGTGGGCGCCGCGGTCGTTCCGACCCCTCGAGCTGCGCGTCCCCGAGCTGCTCCCCGGTCCCGGCCGCGCCGTGCGCGGTGACGCCCGCGCCGTGGTCGGCGGTCTCGGCGACTACGACCTCGCCTATCTCGATCCCCCCTACAACCAGCACCGCTACGAGGCCAACTACCACATCTGGGAAACGCTGGTGGCCTGGGACGCGCCGTCGCATTACGGGGTGGCGTGCAAGCGGACGGAGATCCGCGACGGCCCCCGCAGCGCCTTCAATTCCCGCCGGACGATCTCGGAGTCCTTGGCCCAGGTGGTCCGCGACGTCCGGGCCGAGGTGGTCGTCCTCTCCTACAACGACGAGTCGTGGATCGGGCTCGACGATCTGGTCGAGATGTGCGGCAGCCGGGGGCACGTGGAGGTCCTCGCCTTTCCCTCGGCCCGGTACGTGGGGGCGCGCATCGGCATCCACAACCCGGCCGGGGAGCCGGTGGGCAGCGTCGGCCGTCTCCGCAACGTCGAGTACGTCCTGGTGGCGGGGGACAGGGCCCGGGTGCGCCGGATGGTCGCCCCCTGGCGCGGCGAGAGAGCGGCCGACGTAGCGGCAAGTTGACCCCCTTCGGATGCCCTGTCAACGTGGGCGGCGCCCGGCGGTGGTTCCGACCGGGTGTGCACCACCAGCAGGGGAGGACGCGACATGGGAGCTCTCGACGGACGGGTGGCGATCATCACCGGGGCCGGGCGCGGTATAGGCCGCGAGCACGCCCTTCTGTTCGCCTCCGAGGGAGCCAAGGTGGTGGTGAACGACCTGGGCGGCGCCATCGACGGATCCGGTGACGACCGGTCGCCGGCCGAGCAGGTGGTCGACGAGATCCGGGCCATGGGCGGCGAGGCCATGGCCAATGACGACAACGTGGCCGACTGGGAAGGCGGGCAGCACCTGGTGGCCTCGACCGTGGAGGCCTTCGGCGACCTGCACGTGCTCGTCAACAACGCCGGCATCCTGCGCGACAAGATGCTCGTCAACATGTCCCCCGAGGAGTGGGACTCGGTCATCCATGTGCACCTGAAGGGCCACTTCGTCCCCACCCGGCACGCCGCGGGCTACTGGCGGGAGCAGATCAAGGCCGGCCGCGAGGTGCGCGCCGCCGTCGTCAACACCTCGTCGACCTCGGGGTTGCTCGGGAACCCGGGCCAGACCAACTACGGCGCCGCCAAGGCGGGCATCGCCGCCTTCACCGTGATCGCCGCCCAGGAGCTCTCCCGCTACGGCGTGCGGGTGAACGCCATCGCCCCGGCCGCCCGGACCCGGATGACCGAGGCCACCCCGGGTCTGGGCGACATCGTGAAGGCGCCCAGCGATCCGGGCAAGTTCGACATCTGGGACCCGGCCAACATCTCGCCGCTCGTCGCCTACCTGTCGACCGAGGCCTGTCCGCTGAACGGCAAGGTGCTCTTCGTCCAGGGCGGCCAGGTCCGCCTCTTCCAGCCGTGGACGATGACCGACACCTTGGAGAAGAACGACCGCTGGACGGTGGCCGAGCTGGCCGAACGGCTCCCCGGCGTCGTCGGCGCCGACGCGCCCGGCTGAGAGGCAGCCGGCCGGAACTATCGTGAGGGCGTTGTGAGCCCGCCCCACGACCCCCCCGAGGACCCTGGCGCGTCGCGGTCCGGCGCCGACGGTTCGGGGCGCCACCAGGACGTCGCCTCGGGGTCGGATCCCGACGAACTCGTCTACGGCGCCGGCGGGGGCGAGGAATTCGCCGTCGTCCCGTGGCCGTTGTTGTTGCGCGAGCGCGTCCACCGCCGGGCCCGGGAGAGCGACCGCTACCGGTGGCTGGTGCTGGCCGTCACCCTGACCGGGTTGCTGTCCAGCAACATCCTCTTCACCGTCTTCGTGGTGGCACTGCCCAAGGTGGCGAGCAGCCTGCACACCACTGTGCCCACCGTCACCTGGGTCGTCACCGGACCTCTCTTGGCCGTGGCCGTCATGGCGCCGTTGGCCGGCAAGCTGTCGGACCGCTGGGGGCACCGGCGCTTCTATCTGATCGGCATGGTCAACCTTCTGGTGGTGGCCACCCTGTCGGCCGCCGCCCCCAACGTCGGCGTGCTGATCTTCGCCCGGGTCCTCGGCGGGGCGGTGGGGGCCGGGCTCGGCGCCTCCTCGATGGCGCTCGTGCTCGGCGCCTTCGACCGCGGCGACCGGGTGAAGGCCATGGGCTGGTGGTCCCTCGTCGGCGCCGGTGGGCCGGTGCTGGGCGTGGCCGTCGGCGGGTCCATCATCCAGACGATCGGATGGCGGTGGATGTTCGTGCTCGAGGTCTTCATCGGCGCCGTCGCCCTGGTGCTCGCCCTGCTAGTGCTGCCCGAACACGCGTCGGGCCGGGCCCGCACCGCCGCGGGCGGCCCGCCCCTCGACGTGGCCGGCGCCGTCCTCGTCATCACCTGTGTGGGAAGCCTTCTCTTCGGGCTCAACCGCGGACCGGTCCTCGGCTGGCGCAGCAGCTTCGTGGTGGGCGCCTTCATCGTGTCGGGGATCACCGGGATCGTGCTCGTCCTCGTCGAGCGCCGCGTCCAGGACCCGCTCGTGCCCCTCAAGTACCTGAGCCAGCGGAATTTTGCCTTCCCCATCGGGGCCCAGATGTTCTCCAACTTCGCCTACCTGGGCGGCTTCTTCCTGTCGCCGCTTCTGCTCGAGGAGGTCTACGGCCACGGCGAGTCGGCCGCCGGACTGCTCGTGATCCCCCGGCCCCTCACCTTCTCGTTGGTGGCCCCCATCGCCGGCTACGTGGCCGTCCGCATCGGTGAGCGGTCGGCCGCCGTCACCGGCACCTTGTGCGTGATGCTGTCCATGGGCGTCTTCGCCCTGACCGGCCGCGCCACCGGGGTGGCCCTCGTCGAGGTGGCGCTCGTCCTCTCCGGCATCGGCCTCGGGGTGGCCTCGCCCTCGATCGCCGCCAGCATGGCCAACGTCTTCGACCAGAGTGCGCTCGGAACCGCCGCGGCCACCCAACAGCTGATGACCCAGATCTCCACCGTGGCCGGCATCCAGGTCATCCAGACCGTCCAGTCCTCGGCCGCCCACGGCCGCCAGGGCTACGCGCTGCTGCCCTCGTTCCACGTCGCCTTCATCGTGGGTGGCATCGTGGCCGTCGGCGGTGTCATCTGCGCCGCCTTCGTCCGCTCGGCCGAGCGTCCCGGTGGTGCCCGGGCCATGGACGCGGCCACCGGCCGCGATGTCCGGGGGGCCATGCTCGACGCTGGTGGCGACGAAGCGGCAGCGGCGACCGCGTAGGAACGACCGCGTAGGAACGACCGCGTAGGAAAATGTGGTGAGAGCCGTTCATGTCCTCGACGCTCTCGATGTCCTCAACGCTCTCGATGTCCTGACGGCACCGGGCCTGCGGGTGTGGCTGGACGGCGGCTGGGGCGTGGACGCCCTCCTCGGTGAGCAGACGCGCCCGCATGAGGACGTCGACCTCGTCGTCGAGCTCGAGGCCGTTCCGGACGTGCTCGAGGCACTCGGGACCCTGGGCTTCGCAGTGGCCGAGGACCGGATTCCCGTCCGACTCGTGCTGCGAACGGCCGACGGTCGGCAGGCCGACCTTCACCTCGTGACGTTGGCCGAGGACGGGACGGGCACACAGCAGGGGGCGTCTCCGGATGGGTCCGACTGCACCTATCCGGCCGAGGGCTTCGGCGAAGGCCGCATCCTGGGTCGCGTCGTACCCTGTCTCAGTCCGGAGGTTCAGCGCGCCCATCACCGCGGCTACGAGCCGAGGGATCGCGACCGAGTGGACATGGAACGCCTGGCCAACCACTTCGGCCTGACGCAGGAGGAACCCTGACTACTCGGTGATGTCCCGCAGCCGGGTGGCCACCTCGGCGGCGGTGGGGTCGGGGGCCTGGCCCTGGAGGGCCATCAGCTTGGACATGTCCCCCTCGACCCTGATCCGGCCGGCCATGAAGGCCTGCATGCCGGCCTGGGGATTGCCGTCCACCAGGATGGCCTTGGCGGTGGCGTAGTCGAGGGTGACCGACAGGTCGACGATCTCGATGTGACCGCGCTCGAGCTTCACCGCCCCCTCGCTCGTGTCGAGGTGGGCGTCGATGTCCCCGGGCCCGAAGGGGACCTCGGTGACGACCAGGTTCATCCTCATCTGGTGGGGGACGACCGCACCCTTCCCCTCGTACTCCTCGCGGATCTTGCGGGCCTCGGCAACCCACTCGTCGCTCAGGAACGGGAATGTGGTCATCGTGGACGTGCTCCTTGTCTCGACCCGTGCGGGCGGTCTTCCGGGCGGTCTTCACCCTATCTGTGCTCTTCGTCGCCGATGCCCCCGGTGCCCCGAGATCCCCCGATCGCCGCGCCACGATCGCGTTTTCGGGGGGCCGGGGACGCGCCGGTAGCATGCCCCGGGTGACCGCACCCATCCTCCAGGGCGCTGAGCCCTTCTCGCACACCGGCGGCCCCGGCGGCGTGCTCGTCCTGCACGGATTCACCGGCAATCCCCAATCCATGCGCCCGGTGGCCGAGGCCCTGGCCGCCGCTGGATTCACCGTCGACCTGCCGCTGCTCCCCGGTCACGGCACCGCCGTCGAAGACATGATCGGAACCCGTTGGCCGGACTGGTCGGCGGCGGCCGAGTCGGCCTACAGCAAGCTGGCCGCCAATTGCGACGCGGTGGCCGTGGTTGCTCTGTCGATGGGCGGGACCCTGGCCTGCTGGCTGGCCGAGCACCATCCCGAGATCACCGGTCTGGCCCTGGTGAACCCCTTCATCGACCCCCCGGCGCAGAGCTTCCGCGCCGTGCTCGCCGGCCTGCTCGAGGCGGGGACCGAGATCGCCCCCGGCGTGGGCTCGGACATCGCCAAGGAGGGCGTCACCGAGTCGGCCTATCCCGGCACGCCGGTCGCCGCCGTGCTCTCTCTCTTCGAGGGGATCGACGGCGTGGCCGCCGACCTGAGCCGGATCGCCTGCCCGGTGCTGCTGCTCTCGAGCCGCAACGACCACGTCGTGCCGTCCTCGTCGGGCGACGTGCTGGAGGCGGGCGTGGCCGGCCCCGTCGAGCGGGTCTGGTTGGAGAGGAGCTATCACGTGGCCACTCTCGACCATGACGCCGACGAGGTGAACGCCCGGGTGGTGGCGTTCGTCGGCCGCGTCCTGCCGTGACCGACCCGGCCCTCACCCGCCAGGACGCCGCCTACGTGGCCCGGCTGGCGCGGATCGACCTGACCGAGGAGGAGCTCGACCTCTACGCCGGGCAGCTGGCCGTCGTTCTCGACCATGCCGCCCAGGTGGCCGCCCTCGACACCACCGGGGTGGAGCCGACCGCCCACCCCCTGCCCCTGCGCAACGTCCTGCGTGACGACGAGCCGTGTCCGTCGCTCGACCGGGCCGAGGTCCTGGCCCAGGCGCCGGCGGTCGAGGACAACCGCTTCCTCGTGCCCAAGATCATGGGCGACGCCCCGTGACGAGCGCCCTGGCCCTCGCCACGCAGGTCCGCGACGGCACCGTCTCGGCCGCCGCCGTCGTCGAGCGTCACCTGGCCGCCATCGACGAGACCGACGGCCGCCTCCACGCCTTCGTCACCGTCCTGCACGACACGGCGCGCCGCGAGGCGGCCGAGGTCGACCGGTTGGTGGCCGCCGGCCGCGACCCGGGGCCGTTGGCCGGCGTGCCCGTGGCGCTCAAGGACAATCTCTGCACCCGGGGGGTGCCCACCACCTGCTCGTCGCGGATCCTCGAGGGCTGGTGCCCGCCCTATGACGCCACCGTCGTCGAGCGCCTGCGCGCCGCGGGGGCCATCGCGGTGGGCAAGACCAACCTCGACGAGTTCGCCATGGGCTCGTCCACCGAGAACTCGGCCTTCGGCCCTACCCGCAACCCCTACGACGCCGACCGCGTGCCGGGCGGATCGAGCGGGGGATCGGCGGCGGCCGTGTCGTCGGGCCTCGTCCCCCTGGCCCTCGGCTCCGACACGGGCGGCTCGATCCGTCAGCCCGCCGCGCTGTGCGGGGTGGTGGGGATGAAGCCCACCTACGGGACCGTGTCGCGCTACGGCCTCATCGCCTTCGCCAGCTCCCTCGACCAGATCGGCCCCTTCAGCGCCACCGTGGCCGACGCCGCCGCGCTGTTCGAGGTGATCGCCGGCCACGACCGGTGTGACTCGACCTCGCTCGACCGGCCCGCCCCCCGGACGCTCGCCGGCCTCCACGACGGCGTGGACGGGCTGCGCGTAGGGGTACCCCGGGAGCTCGTCGACGGTGTCGACCCCGCCGTGGCCGAGCGGGTGGCCCGGGCGGCCGAGGCCCTCGACGCGGCGGGTGCCAAGGTGACCGAGTGCTCGATCCCCGAGCTCAGCTACGGCCTGTCGGCCTACTACCTGATCGCGCCGGCCGAGGCGTCGTCCAACCTGTCGCGCTACGACGGTGTCCGCTACGGCCTGCGCGTCGACGGCGACGACGTGGAGGCCATGATGCGCGCCACGCGCGCCGCGGGTTTCGGTCCCGAGGTGAAGCGCCGGATCATGCTCGGTACCTACGCGCTGTCGGCCGGCTACTACGACGCCTACTACGGCCAGGCCCAGAAGGTCCGTACCCTCATCATCAACGCCTTCGACAACGCCTACCGCAACGCCGACGTCCTGCTCGGTGCCACCACGCCGACGACCGCCTTCGCCCTCGGGGCCAAGGTGGATGACCCCATGGCCATGTACCTGTCCGACGTCTGTACGGTGCCGTCCAACCTGGCCGGCCACCCCGCCATCTCGCTTCCCTTCGGCACCGACGACGCCGGACTGCCCATCGGGGTCCAGATCCTCGCCCCCGCCCTGTGCGAACCGCTCATTTTCCGGGTGGCGGCCGTCCTTGAGGCGGCGGCCCCGCCGGTGGTGGCGCCGGCGTTGGCCGCCGCCACCTGGGCGGCGGCGTGACGCCGGCGCCGGGCCCGACCGGGCCGGGGGAGCGCACCAGCGACTGGGAACCGGTCATCGGCCTCGAGGTGCACAGCGAGCTGCGGACCGAGACGAAGCTCTTCTGCTGCTGCCGCAACGCCTTCGGCGACGAGCCCAACACCAACATCTGCCCCGTCTGTCTGGGCCTGCCCGGCTCGTTGCCGGTGCTCAACGCCACGGCGGTGGAGTACGCCATGCGGATCGGAACGGCCCTTCACTGCGAGATCCGTCCGTCGCTGTTCCACCGGAAGAACTACTTCTATCCGGACATGCCGAAGGACTACCAGATCAGCCAATTCGACGAGCCCATCAACGTGAACGGCTGGCTCGAGCTCCCCGACGGGAGTCGGGTGGGCGTGGAGCGGGCCCACATGGAGGAGGACACGGGCAAGACCAGCCACGTGGGCGGCGGCGGTCGCATCCACGACGCGGCGCACTCCCTCGTCGACTACAACCGCGCCGGCGTGCCCCTGGTCGAGATCGTCTCCCGGCCCGACATCCGCTCCTCCACCCAGGCCCGGCTCTACGCGGCGGAGCTGCGGGGGATCCTGATCGCCACCGGCGCCTCCGACGGCCGGATGGAAGAGGGTTCCATGCGCGTCGACGCCAACGTCTCGGTCCGCCGGCGCGACGCCGAGTTCGGCACCCGCTGCGAGATCAAGAACCTGAACTCGCTCCGTTCGCTCGTCCGGGCCATCGAGTACGAGATCACCCGCCAGGTCGAGGTGCTCGAGTCGGGCGGCGCCGTGGTACAGCAGACGCGCCACTGGGACGAGAACGCCGGCCAGACGGTGGCGCTGCGGTCGAAGGAGGAAGCGTTCGACTACCGCTACTTCCCCGAGCCCGACCTCGTGGCCGTCGTGCCCGATGCCGCCTGGCAGGCGGAGGTGGCGGCGGCGGTGGGGCCCATGCCGGCCGACCGGCGGGAGAAGCTGGCGGCCCTGCTCGGCGCCGACGGATCGTCGTCGGCCAAGGCCGACCAGATCGCCACCGTCGTCGAGAACGGCCTCGACGGCCTCATGACGACAGCCGTCGACGCCGGCATCGGAGCGCCGCTCGCTCTGGCCCGAACGGCCAACGAGGCGTCGGCTGACCCGGAGCGGGCCCGCGCCCTCGACCCGTCCGCCTACACGAAGCTGCTGCGGATGGAGCAGGACGGCGCCCTGTCGGCCACCCAGGCCAAGGACGTCCTGGGCGATCTGCTCGAGAAGGGGGGAGATCCGGCGCAGTGGGCGAGCAGTCATGGCTACGAAGCGCTGGCGGCCGACTCCCTGGCGGCGGTGATCGACGAGCTGAGCGCGGCGCATCCCGACGAGTGGGCCCGGTATCTCGAGGGAGACGACAAGCTCACCGGCTTCTTCACCGGCAAGGCCATGGATGCCACCGACAAGAAGGCCAACGGCAAGGCGGTGGCGGCCGAGCTCCGCCGCCGCCGGGGCTGAAGGCAGAAGCGGCCTGTGACTGACATCGCCGAGGTCGAGGTGTCGGGCGTCGCCACCGTCATCGACGCCGGCGCCGTCCTGCTCGACGTCCGCGAGCCCGAGGAGTGGGAGGCGGGCCATGCCCCCGGTGCCGTCCACGTGCCCCTGGCCCAGCTGTCCGACCGCATGGTCGACCTGGCCCGCGACAGAGCCGTCGTCGTCGTCTGCCGCTCGGGTGGTCGCTCGGCCCTCGCCACCGAGTGGTTGACCACGGCCGGTTTCGACGCCGCCAACCTGGTGGGCGGCATGCAGGAATGGGCCCACGCCGGCCTGTCCGTGCAGACCGACGACGGCAGCCCGGGCCGGGTCCTCTGAGCCCCGGCCTAACCTGGGCCGATGACTGACGCCCTCGACCCGCCCGGCGGCACCCCGGGACCGCACGGCACGAAGATCCGCAGCTACGAGGTGACCGACGGCCCCACCCGGGCCCCGGCCCGGGCCATGCTCCGGGCCATCGGCATGACCGACGACGACTGGGACAAGCCCCAGATCGGCGTGGCCTCGTCGTGGAACGAGGTCACCCCGTGCAACATGACCCTCGACCGGCTGGCCAAGCGGTCCAAAGAAGGCGTCCGCTCGGCCGGCGGCTACCCCATCGAGTTCATGACCATCGCCGTCTCCGACGGCATCTCCATGGGCCACGAGGGCATGCGGGCGTCCCTCGTCTCGCGCGAGGTCATCGCCGACTCGGTCGAGACGATGATGCACGCCGAGCGCTTCGACGGCATGGTCACCCTGGCCGGCTGCGACAAGTCGCTGCCCGGCATGCTCATGGCGGCGGCCCGGCTGAACCTCCCCGCCGTCTTCGTCTACGGCGGCTCCATCCTCCCCGGCCATGCCGGTGACCAGGCCCTCGATATCGTGAGCGTCTTCGAGGCGGTCGGCGCCCACGCCACCGGCGCCCTCTCCGACGCCGAGCTCTCCCTCATCGAGCACAACGCCTGTCCCACGGCCGGCTCCTGTGCCGGCATGTTCACGGCCAACACCATGGCGTCGGTGGCCGAGGCCATCGGCATGTCCCTGCCTGGATCGGCCTCCCCGCCGGCCGTCGACCGCCGCCGCGACGACGGTGCCTTCGACGCCGGCCGCGCCGTCATCGGCCTCCTCGAGCGCAACATCCGGCCCCGGCAGATCATGACCAAGGAAGCCTTCGAGAACGCCATCGCCGTCGTCATGGCCCTGGGCGGTTCGACCAACGCCGTGCTCCATCTGCTGGCCATCGCCAACGAGGCCCGCGTCGACCTCGCCCTGGACGACTTCAACCGCGTCGGGGCGCGGGTCCCCCACATCGCCGACACCAAGCCCCACGGCCGCTATCACATGGCCGACGTCGACCGCATCGGCGGCGTTCCCGTGGTCATGCGCGAACTGCTCGAGGCCGGTCTCCTGCACGGTGAGTGCCTGACGGTGACGGGCCGGACGGTGGCCGAGAACCTGGCCGCCCTGTCGCCGCCCGCCCCCGACGGCGAGGTCATCCACCCCCTGAGCCGGCCCATCCACGCCGACGGCGGCATCGCCGTGCTCACCGGATCGCTCGCCCCCCGGGGCTCGGTGGTGAAGGTGGCCGGCATCGACACGCTCGTCTTCGAGGGTACGGCCCGCGTCTTCGACGGGGAACAAGCAGCCCTCGACGCCATCCTGGCCGGCTCCATCGAACCCGGCACCGTGGTCGTCATCCGCTACGAAGGCCCGAAGGGCGGTCCCGGCATGCGCGAGATGCTGGCCGTCACCGGCGCCATGAAGGGAGCGGGCCGCGGGGGCGACTGCGCCCTCATCACCGACGGCCGCTTCTCGGGCGGCACCCACGGCTTCTGTGTCGGCCACGTCGCCCCCGAGGCCGTCGACGGCGGTCCCATCGCCTTCGTGGCCGACGGGGACCGGATCGTCATCGACGTCCCCGCCAAGCGGATCGACCTGGCCGTCGACGACGCCGTCCTGGCCGAGCGCCGCACGGGCTGGAAGCTGCCCGAACCCCGCTACCGCACCGGCGTCCTCGCCAAGTACGCCACGCTGGTCACCGGTGCCGAGCGCGGCGCCATCACCGAACCGTGACCCAGGTTCCACCGGCCAAGAATTTCGCGCGGCGATGGGCGCCCGACACCCGCACCCCCATCCCCCGGGTGGCCACCGAACGGGCCATGCTCACCGCCTTCCTCGACTGGCACCGCCAGACCTTCGTCCTCAAGTGCTCGAACGTCGACCCGGCCCGGCTCTCGGACCGGGGCGTCCCGCCGTCGCGGCTGAGCCTGCACGGACTGCTCCGCCACATGGCCGGCGTCGAGCGCTGGTGGTTCCGCCAGCAGTTCGCGGGCGAGGACATCGAACTCCTCTACTACTCCGACGACGAGCCCGACCAGGATTTCGAGCGCCTCGACGGGGACGTCGAGCTCGCCTTCGCCGTCTGGGGCGACGAGTGCGCCCACTCCCGCCGCATCGTCGAGGCGACGCCGTCGCTCGACGACACCGGCACCGACCAGTCGACGGGGGAGCCGATCACCCTGCGCTGGGTTCTCCTCACCATGATCGCCGAGTACGCCCAGCACAACGGTCACGCCGATCTGCTGCGCGAGCAGATCGACGGCGCCACCGGCCACTGAGCCGGTTGACCGTGCACGACGAGCCCATGGGGTCCACCGTGACCGACTGGGTCGCCGTCACCCGGCGCAACGCCCGGTCGGTCCAGACGACCATCGGTTGGATCTTCTGGGATCCGGGTGCCGGCGCCCGTCCCGCCGCCGTGGAGGCCGCCTTCGGCTCCATCAGCCCGCTCGGCATCCGAGCCGTCTTCGATCTGCTCCCGGAACCGGGGATGTTCGAGCAGCTGCGGTCAGCGCGCGATGCCGCCGTGCTCGAGGGTCTGGCCCGCCACGCCCCCGACATCCTCGTACCGCTGACCGAATTCGGCCCTCTCCTGTGGGACGTCGTCGACCGCCTCCCGCGCGTCGGCCGCGTCTTGTTCGGCGCCCATCTGGCCCTGCCCCGCTCCGGGGACCCGGTCCTGTCCGGCTGGCACGCCGTCAACTGTCTGCGCGAATGGCGCGGCGACACCCATTGGGCCCTCGTCGTCGCCTCCGGCCTGACTCACCCCGAGGCCTCGATCCTCCACAACGCCTGGCTGGGCTACGAGGGCGACTGGCTGGCGCACTCCCGGGGCACCGCACCGCCGGACATCGAGGCCGGTTGGGCCGCACTGGCGGCGAAGGGCCTGGCCGTCGACCGGACGGTGACCGCCGGCGGCATCGCTCTTCGCCAACGGATCGAGGACGACACCGACCGCCTCACCACCGTTCCCTGGAACCTTCTCGGTGAGTCCCGTGCCGTCGCCTTCGCCGACCGGTTCGAACCGCCCTGTGTGCAGCTGCTCGCCCGCGTCGACACGACGGCGGGCCCCAACTATCAGCCGGCGTCGCGCCTGCGGTAAGGCTGTCGAGGAGGTGTCCGTGCAACGTTACGAGACCGGTGAAGGACTGCGCCGTGCGGCGCGGGGAAGCGTCATGTGGTTCAAGGCCACCGCGGCGAGCACCGGCGGTCGGTTCTCGCTGATGGAGAGGACCCTGCCGCCGGGTGGCCGCATGCCCCCGGCCCACAGCCACGTGGGCAACGACGAGGCCTACTACGTCCTCGACGGCACGGTCGAGTTCCGCGTGGCCGACGACGTCTTCGAGGGATCGCCGGGAACCTTCGTGCTCGTGCCGGCGGGAGAGTCCCACACCTTCGGCAACACCGCCGAGGAGGAGGCCCGGCTTCTCGTCTTCCACGCCCCCGCCCTCGACGGCTACTTCGCCGACCTCGAGCGCCTGTGGTCGGCGCCCGATCCGCCCGACCGCGACGCCGAACTGGCGCTCATGCGACGCCACGGCATGGAGCCAGCCTGACCAACTCGTCGAGCGTGTCATCCTCGATCGATATGCTCTGGCGCCGTGAGCCCCCGCACCATGAGCGCCTGGCGCACCCACGAGTACGGCCGCCCCCTCGATGTCCTCACGCTCGACACCGTGCCCGTGCCCGAGCCCGAGGCCGGTGAGCTCCGGGTGCGCGTCCAGGCCATCCCCCTCAACCTGAACGACCTCGAGCGCATCACGGGCGGCAACATGATGGTCCGTCCCGAATTGCCCTACAGCCCGGGCATGGAAGTCATGGGGATCGTGGACGCCTGCGGTGCGGGCACCGAGCAGTGGCAGGGTCGACGGGTGGTGGCCATGCCCAAGGGCGCCCACGGCGGCTACGCCGAGTACGCCGTCTGCCCGGTCGTCTCGACCTTCGACATGCCCGACACCATTCCCCTGCCGGGCGCGGCGGCTCTCTACTTCCCCTTCCACCTGGCGTGGCTC
>DATNJD010000053.1:0-2142 GCA_035604075.1 Acidimicrobiales bacterium | reverse complement strand
CGTCGGATGTCGGCTGGAGATGGAGATGGTCCGGCCCCCTCAGGCGCGACCGGCGCCGGTCAGCGCCTCGATCTCGTGGGGATCGAGCGTGATGGCAGCGGCGGCCACGTTCTCTTCGAGGTGGCGCACCGTCCCCGTCCCCGGGATGGGCAGGATGCTGCCCGACCGGGCCAGCAACCACGCCAGCACCACCTGCCGGGGGGTCGCCTTGTGCTTCTTGGCGATCTCGGCGGCGGTGCCGTTGCCTTCGATGTCCAGGATCGGGGCCCAGGGTAGGAAGACGATCCTCTCCTGCTCACACAGATCGACCATCGACTCCGACGTCCGGTCGGCCACGTTGTACCGATTCTGCACGGAGACGATCGGGGTGAGTCGCTGGGCCCGGTGCAGCTCGGTCTCGGTCACGTTGCAGATGCCGAGGTGCCGGATCTTCCCCTCGTCCTTCATGGACAACAGGGCGCCGATTGATTCCTCGAGCGGCACCTCGGGGTCGGGCCGGTGGAACTGGTACAGCGGGATCTGCTCGATCTTCAGCCGCGTCAGGCTCCCCTCGAGCGCCTCCCGCAGGTGCTTGGGCCGGCCGTCCGTCGTCCACTGGTTGGGACCGGGCCGCACCAGCCCGCCCTTGGTGGCGATGACCAGATCGTCGGGATACGGGTGCAGCGCCTCGTAGATCAGCGTCTCGCTCACATCGGGGCCGTAGGCGTCGGCCGTATCGATGAAATTGACGTCCAGCTCCACGGCGCGCCGCAGCACCGCCTTGGCCTCGTCGCGATCGGGAGGGTCACCCCAGATCCCGCTCCCGGTGATCCGCATGGCGCCGAAGCCGAGCCGGTTCACCGTCATGTCCCCGCCGATGTCGATGGTTCCGGCCCGGGCCGCGCTGGGTGCACTCTCGCTCATCGGTCTTCTCCCTCTGTCGTTTCCCGTACCTTCTCTTCCCGCAGGTTCGCGTGTCTTCCCGCAGGTTCGCGTGTCTTCCCGCAGGTTCGTCTGGCTGTGTCCTGGGGCTGTGTTTCCTGTGGCTGACCCTATGCCGACGCGGCGTCGGCCGCGGCCGCGCCCTTCCGGTTCCGCCCCGGGGTTCCTCCGGTCCCGCCACCGGATGCCGCCGCCGCGGGCGCCCGGTGGGCGAGGTGGTCGGCCAGCAAGCCGGCCAGGGCGCGGTAGTGGTCCTCGTTCGGCGTCGTCCGCCGCCAGACGAGGCCGATCGTCCGGCTCGGGGCGGGGTGGGTGAACGGCCGGGTGGTGAGACCGGTTCCCGGCCGGGCCTCGAGGGCCACGGCGCTCGTGGGGAGCAGGGTCACCCCGAGCCCGGTGGCCACCATCTGGCACAGCGTGGTCATCCCCGTCGCCTGCATCTCGGCCTCGTGCGTCCCGACCAGCCGGCACACCGACAGCGCCTGCTCGCGCAGGCAGTGGCCCTCTTCGAGCAGGATCACGGGCAGCTCGGTGATGGAGCTCACCGGGACCGGTCCGGCGCCGGCCAGGGGATGGCCCTCGGGCAGGGCGAGGACGAACGGGTCCTCGGCCAACGGCACCTGGACCAGATCATCGCCGGTCACGGGCAGGGCGAGCAGACCCAGATCGAGGCCCCCGTCGCGCAGTAGCCGCAGGATCTCGGCCGTTTTCAGTTCATGGAGGTGCAACTGGACCCGTCGGTGGGCAGCGGTCAGAACGGGCAGCAATCCCGGCAGCACGTAGGGCGCCATCGTCGGGATCACCCCGAGCAACAGCGGCCCCCGCAGTTCGGTGGGGTCGACCCGTGCGGCCGACACCAGTTCGTCCATGTCCCGCAGCACCCCCCGCGCCCGTTCGATCACCCGGGCCCCCACGGCGGTGGGCAGCACCTGCCGGTTCCCCCGCTCGAAGAGCGTGTTTCCGAGCCGCTTCTCGAGCTCCCGGATCTGGGCGCTCAGAGCGGGCTGGCTTACGAAGCAGGCCTCGGCCGCCTTGCCGAAGTGCCGATGCTCGTCCACGGCCACCAGGTAGGTCAGCTGCTTTAGGGTGGGGCGATCCATAACTACATCCTATCGACTTCATCGGTTCATTCTCTTGGACTTATGAGAGGGAAAGGAGGATGATGGCGACCATGACCAACCGCCAGATCCTCACCACCGAGTCGGGCGCCCCCGTGCCCGA
>DATNJD010000052.1:0-5898 GCA_035604075.1 Acidimicrobiales bacterium | reverse complement strand
GAGCCGTTCGGGCGCGCCACTACACTCCCGCCCGTGCGGGTTGACCAGGTCGTCCCTTCGCTGGCCAGTCGAGATGCCATCGGCGTCCACACGCTCGCCGTCACCGATGCCCTGCGAGCGGCCGGGATCATGTCGGACATCTTCTACGGTGACTGTTCGCCGGAACTGGTGAAGAAGGCCCGGCCGGTGGGCGCGTTGGGTCGGCCCGCCAAGGACCGCTGGCTGCTCTACCAGTCCTCCATCGGGAGTCCGATCTTCGATGCCTTTGCCACCCGGTCGGAACCGAAATTGGTGAATTACCACAACATCACCCCGGCCGACCTGCTCCAGTCGTGGGAACCGGGGGTGGGATACGAGGTGGGTCTCGGTCGGGAGCAGCTCGGACGGATCGCCTCGCAGTGCCGCCTGGCCATCGCCGACTCGGGCTTCAACGAAGCCGATCTGATCGAGGCCGGCTTCACGTCCACGGCCGTGGTCCCGCTCCTGATCGACATGACGGTGCACCCCCGGGCGGATACCACCCGGTTACGCACCCTGCAGGCCGCCAAGGCCGACGGCGGACCCGACCTCCTCTTCGTCGGCAAGGTCTCTCCCCACAAGGCCCCCCACGACCTGGTCAAAATGCTGGCCGTCTACCGGCGGCTCTATCACCCCGAGGCACGGCTCCATCTGGTCGGGTCTCCGCTGGGCCGCCGCTACGGCCCGGCCCTCGAGGCTTTCATCGATGATCTGGACCTCACCAAGGCGGTGACGGTGGTCGGCTCGGTGTCGCCGGCGGAATTGGAGGCCTATTACCAGGTCGCCGACGTCTTCGTTTGCGCCTCCGATCACGAGGGTTTCTGCGTTCCCATCGTGGAAGCCATGGCCCACGATCTGCCCGTGGTCGCCTACGGCGTGGCCGCCGTTCCGGAGACGGTCGAGGACGCCGGGCTTCTGCTTCCGTCCAAGGACCCCCTTCTCTTCGCCGCCGCCGTGCACCGGGTGGTGGAGGACGAACGGCTGCGGCAGCAATTCTCCCGGGCGGCCGCCCGTCGCGTGGAAGCGTTCTCGCTTCCCCGGTCACGGGCTCGCTTCGTCGACCTGGTGGTGAAGGCCATCGGGTCGTGACCGAGCGTGTCCCCGCCCGCCGTCAGGGGCCCGGCCGCCTCTAGTGCTCGACGCCGGGCGAATGGGCGGGCCGGGTGTCCCAGCCGGTGTCGGCTCCCGCCCAGCGGTCCCAGACCTCGTGGGGCGAGACCGACCAGTGGCGCTGCATGCGGAGCCGCGACGTCACCGCCCACGGCAGTTTCGCCATCATCGACCGACGCACCCGGCGGTCCGGGCCCCGTCTGAGGGTGCTCCAGACGAGGGGGCCGGCGACGTCGGACGGTGCGTTGCGGACCAGACAGAGCAGCGCGTTTCGTTGGGCCAGGAAGCGCACGAAGGCGGAGGCGGCGCCTCCACTGGTGGCCGACCGATGGTGCCGGACGGACGCCTGCGGGTCGTACACGATGCGGAGACCGGCCAAGCGGGCGCGCAGGCACCAGTCGGTGTCCTCGTTGTAGGCGAAGAAGGGTGTGGCGAACCCGCCCACCGTTGCCAAGGTGGCGGCGCGGAAGACGGGAGCCGTCCCGCTGAAACCGAAGCGTTCGGCCGGCTGGTCGAACCGGCCGTCGTCGGGTGCGGCGAAACCGTAGTCGCCGGCGATGCCGTGACGCTCGAGGAAGTTGCCGGCGTGGTTGATGAGGGTGCACACGGACCGCACCGTGACCGGCTCCCCGTTGACCCTGATGCTATCGGCCGGGTCGGGGCCGGCCAGAGGAACGTAGAAGGGTGTGGCGCCGGCCGTCCAGCGCCACAGGCTCGGTCGGCCCTCGACGACGGCCCTCTCGCTGTCGTAGACCCCGGCGCCGAGGACGTCCTCCAGAACCTCCCTCCCGGCGACGGTCACGGAGTGGAGGAGTCGACCGAGGGGGCGAGGGTCTCCGGGCGAGAACCAGACGTCGTCGTCGAGGATGATCTCGGCGAAGACCCCGTCGAGGACGACCTTGGGCGTCACGGCGGCGATCGTCGGATCGGTGAGGACCGATCGTGCCGCGTCCAACCATCCGGGGCCGGCCACGGCGTCGTCGTTCAACAGGCCGACGATCTCGCCGTGGACGTGACGCAGGCCCAGATTCACACCCCCGGCGAATCCCAGGTTGCGTGCGGCGCGCACCACCGTGGCCCCCGATCGTCGCCCGATGTCGGAGGCCTCCTCACCGGCCGATCCGTTGTCGACGAGGACGACCTCGGAGGCCTGGGGGAGAGCCGACGCCAGGCATTCGGCCAACCAGCTTCCGGGCCGGTGGGAAACGACGACGACCGATGAGGACACCACCACCTCAGCGGCTGGCGACGACGTTGCCGTAGGGGAGGGCGAGAAGCCCGGCGCGGTCGATGGCCGCGAGCCCGGCTTCGAGCAGCCGGAACCGGAAGCCGTGGGAGATCAGGAGGTCGACGAGGGTTCCGGGGTCGTCACCGACGTCGGTGATCTGCGCCGGCGACCACTCGAACATGATGGTGAGGCCGGGATTGGCGTCCAAGGTGCGGGCCAGCCCGGTGACCACGTGGACCTCCGCGCCCTCCACGTCGATCTTCAAGACGTCGATGCGCGGGAGATCGGCCAGGAGGTCGTCCAACCGCACCGCTTCCACCTCGACGATCGACTCGGTGTCGCCGAGCCGTGTGAGGGCCTCCGGACCGATGGAACCGATACTCGAGTTGCTGGCGAAGTGTCCGCGCATGTGGAGCTTCAGTTCCGTCGCCTCCGACCAGGCGGCCCGGTGCCATGTCGTGACGTACCCGTGGAGCCCGTTGATGATCACATTCCGCTGGAGCAGCTCGGCCAGGCGGGGGTGGGCCTCGATGCCCACACACCGGCCTTCGGGGCCGACCAGCATGGCTCCGAGAAGGGTGAAGTAGCCGATGTTGGCGCCGACGTCGACGAAGACCTGTCCGGGTTGAAGGGTGTGCTGCATCCAGTCGGTGACGTGTGACTCCCACAGACCGTCGAGCACGAGCCAGGGGGAGACCATGGCGTCGCGGGTGTCCACCAGCATCTTGGCCCCCCAGCGCGTGGCCACCAGGGCCGTGTGGTCGCCGAAGTAGAGCGGTCCGTGGGGATACCGTTCGCCACTGAGGCCGGCCAGGCGGGTCTCGATGGCATCGAGTCGCTGGGCCATGTCGTCGAGCCCGAGCGACCGGCGCAGCCGGGCGGCCACCCGAGACAGGTACGGGTGGGGCATGGGGCGATCATAGTGGCGCGGGTCGCGCGCCCTCGGGCCGGTCGACGTCACCGGCGTGGACGATCCGGTCGGCCAGGGCGGCGTAGCGGTCGACCACTGCGGGCCAGCTGAACTGCCGGCGGGCGTAGGCACCGCCACGACGCGCCAGACGGTCCCTCAAGGTGTCGTCGTCCAACAGTCGGTCGACGATAACCTCGAACTCCACGATGTCGTCGAACCACAGCCCCCCGCCGCTGCGCCGGCAGTGCTCCACGGTGGCCTCGCACCGTCCGTTCACCATCACCGGCCGGCCCGCCAACCAGGCTTCGAGGACGACGAGACTGAACGACTCCCACGGCGACGGGGCGATGAGGAATTCGCAGGCGCGCAGTGCCCCCCACTTCACTTCCTCGGACTGCCGACCGGCGACGACGACGTCGACGTCACCGGCGAGCTCCTCGTGGAGAGGGCCGAGCAGCACCAGCCGGGGTGCGTCGCGGCGGCGTCGCCGGTACCGTCGCCACAGCTCGGCCAAAGCGTGGACGCCCTTGTCACGCTCGACACGCCCGAGACACAGGACGAATCGCTCATCGGGGCCGAGACCGAGGGCGGCGCGCGCCGGGCCCGGGTCCCCCTCTCCCTCGGCCACGCTGTTGCCGATCACGGCGGCCGGGAGATGGGAGACGGGGAAGGTCCGCTCGACGAGGGCCCGTTCGGCGTAGGAGTTGAAGGCGAAGCCACCGACGGACAGAAACACGTCGCGCATGATCGGCAGGTACAGCTCCGGCTCGTCGTGGGCGGCGCCGTGGAAGATCACCCGCCGTCCGAGCCGGGGGGCGCCATACACCGACGGCCAGAAGAGGTAGGGGGTGAGGGCGACGAGGTCGCAGTCCGACGAGTCCGCCTGGTCGAGCACATCGGGGCACACCGGCCCCACGAGGGCGACGAAGCGACGGGCCACGTCGTCGGGGACGCCGGCCGGATCGCCGCGGATCAGTTCGTTCAGCTCCAGGTACCTGGGGTCGCGGCCCGTCACCGAGCGATGGCGGTGCACGGTGACGCCGCCGATCCGGCTGTCTCCCGGCGCCAACACGTCCTGCCACGTCGCCGCCGACGTGGCGCACGTGGTGAAGACCTCGACCTCCCACCGCTTCATTGCCACCAGGTGCTCGCACAGCATGCGGAGCCAGTGTTCGGTGCCGCCGACGACCTCCTCGCCGTACCGGGGGACGACGAGTCCGAGCTTCACCGTCGCCGGCTCATCTAGGTGGGCATGACCACAGACAGAAGGGCCTCGGCCAGGCGGTCGAATTGATGGGCCCGGGCGAAGACCCGCCCCGCGTCCGACAGCGACGTCCGCTCGAGGGGATCGTCGAGCAGGCCACGAAGCCGTTCGGCCACGACGGCCGCCTCGGCCGACGCCACCAGAGCGACGGTTCCCTCCCCGTACTCGGCCGCGGTGGCCAGATTGGTGAGCACCGGCACCCCGGCGGCCAGGCACTCGAGCACGGCGGCCGACGTCTCGCCGCTGGCCGACTCCCGCAGTTGCACGGCCACGGCGGCCCGGTCGAGCCACTCGTTCCATTGGTCGTCGTCGACGGCCCCCGTCACCGAGATCAGCTCGCTCACCCCACGGGCGCGGGCCCGGTCGCCGATGACCTGGGCCAGGATCGGCGGGCACGGTCCGACGAAGGCCACCCGGCACCCGGCCAGGGCGGCCGCATCGACCAGGAGATCGGGCCGCTTGGCCATGGACACGACACCGAAGGCGACGACGACCGGCGCCCGCTCGGCCGACGCCGTCCGGGCCGCCGGGGCCGGGGAAGCGTCGGGGACGGGCGGGCAGGCGGGAGGCAGGACGTGGATGGGAGGGTGATGGGCGAGCGGAGCGAGGTCGAGCTCGACGAGCCGGCGGGCCACCTCGGAGTTCACGAGCAGGCCCCGGCAGCGTTCGGCCAACAGGGGGACGAGGCCCACGCCGGCCGTGACCAGATCGAGGACGGACCGTCGGGCCCGGCGGACCGCCCCGACGGGTGCGCGTCCCGGGTACGACCTCTCCGCCAACCACGTCAGTTCCCGGGTGAGCTCGTCGTCGTCGGCGTCGGCCAGCGCGGTGACGGCCAGGGCCGGCAGGCGTACCTCGTGGAGCCACAACCAGCCCGGGAACCGCAGTGCCAGCTCGACGGTGGCCAGGTGCCCGTGGGAATTGCCGAGGGTGTAGACGACGGCGTCGTAGGAGGCCGGCCGGGCCTCGACACCGAAGGCGTCGGCGGGGACGTGGCCCATCCCGGCCGGCAGGTCGGGTGCGGCCACCATGGCGGTGACGGTGTCGATGGCCACGGTGCGGTCCGCCGCGTGGAGCAGGCGGGCGTTGTAGAGGCCGATGCCCCCGCCGGCCGGGGGCAGGGGACCCACGAGAGCCAGGCGCCGGCGCAGGATCGGCGGCTCCCAGGCGGCGGCCGGCAGCGACCGGCCGAGCTCGTCGAGGGCGGCTGCGGTCCGGGAGGCGACGGCGTCCCATGTCGATCGCGCCGCCAGCTCCCGTTGGGCGTCGATGACCGCCCCCCGCCGGGCCTCGTCGCACAGCAGGTCGGAGATGGCTTTGGACAGCGCCTCGGTGTCGGACGGATCGAAGGTGGCCAGGGGCGTGGCC
>DATNJD010000051.1:0-5201 GCA_035604075.1 Acidimicrobiales bacterium | reverse complement strand
CGGCCCGGCGGGTCTCGACGAAGAAGATGAACTGGTCGGTGGCGGGGCGTCCTTGACCGCCGTACTCCTTGGGCCAGCCCACCCCGAGCCAGCCGTCGGCGCCGATCTTGCGGACGGTGTCGCGCCAGCGTTCGCCGCCCTCACCCGCCTCTCCGATCCCGGCCCGGACCTCGTCGGTCATCAGGTGGGCGTAGTAGGCGCGCAGCTCGTCCCGCAGGGCCTGCTGCTCGGGGGTTTCCTCCAGGAACATGGTCACCCGTCCATCCGTCGGTCCGGGCCGGGGGCTGTCCCGGTCCCGGCCTCGCTATAACTTGTTCTACTTTTTACGCTACCAGTCGGCGTCGCCGCCACGACAATCTCAGGTCGGCCGGCCCGGCGCCAGAGCGGTCCCCGGCGGCGCCGGTCGCCCGGACCGATCTAGCATCGCCAGTGGAACACGTTCTAGGAGGGGACACCGATGGAACTCAGCGAGATCGACCTCACCAGGACCGAGACGTTCGCCGAGGCCGTCCCCCACGAATGGTTCACCTACCTGCGTCGCCACGCCCCCGTCTGGTGGCACGAGGAGACCGACGGCCCCGGCTTCTGGTGCGTGACGAAGTACGACGACTGCGTGACCGTGAACCGGGAGTACGACACCTACTCCTCGGCCCGCAGGGCCACCTTCATCTGGGACCTGCCCGAGGAGGCCATCGAACAGCAGAAGCTGATGATGCTCAACATGGACCCGCCGCTGCACACCCGGTACCGGCGGCTCGTCAACAAGGGCTTCACCCCCCGGATGATCTCCCAGCTCCAACAGAAGATCCACGAGACGGCCGACGACATCCTCGACGCCGTCGTCGAGAAGGGCGAGGCCGACTTCGTCACCGACATCGCCGCCGAGCTCCCCCTGGCGGTGATCGCCGACCTGTTGGGCGTGCCCCAGGAGGACCGGCACAACATGTTCGACTGGTCCAACCGGATGGTCGGCCGGCTCGACCCCGAGTACGCCGAGGACGGTGCCGCTGACCTCGACGACGGCGAGTTCGCCACGCAGGCGGCCATGGAGCTCTACGCCTACGCCGCCGATCTCTACGAGAAGAAGCGGATCTCGCCCCAGGAGGACCTGATGAGCGTGCTCACCCAGGTCGAGGTGGAGGGCGACCAACTGTCGGAGCTCGAGCTCCATCTGTTCTTCCTGCTTCTCACCGTGGCCGGCAACGAGACGACGAGGAACCTGATCTCGGGAGCCATGTACACCTTCTTCCAGAACCCCGACCAGTGGGCGCGGCTGCGCGACGACCGGTCGCTGATGCCGAAAGCGGTGGAGGAGATGTTGCGCTACGTGACGCCCGTCATGAACTTCCGGCGCCAGACGACGAAGCCGACGGAGCTGCGGGGCCAGAAGATCGGGGCCGACGAGAAGGTCGTCTTCTTCCACATCTCGGGCAACCGGGACGAGGACATCTTCGAGAACCCGCAGGATTTCGACATCACGCGGTCGCCCAACCCGCACATGGCCTTCGGCGGGGGCGGCCCCCACTTCTGCCTCGGGGCCAACCTGGCCCGGATGGAGATCCGGGTGATGTTCGAGCACCTGCTCGACCGGATCCCCGATCTGCACCAGGACGGGGAACTGCGGCGCCTGCAGTCGTCGTTCATCAACGGCTACAAGCACCTCCCGATCGGCTTCACCCCGGCCGCCCCCGTCCGGCGCTGACGCGCCGGCGCGGACGACGAGACGGCGACAGGACGCGAGCGTGCGTTTCCACCAGGCGGTGACGTTCTTGCCCACCCACCATCAGGTGGCCCTGGCGGCCGCCGCCGACGAGCAGGGCTACGACGGCATCTACATCTCCGACCACATGTTCTCGCCCCAGGTGCGCCAGTCGCGCTACACCTACTCGACGGCCGAGGACGGGGCCCCCGGTTGGGAGGCGGACGTCGACTGGCCCGACGTCTTCTGCGTCATCTCGGCCATGGCCGCCCTCACGACCAGGGTCCGCTTCACCACCGGTGTCTACGTCGCCCCGGCGCGCGACATCATCACCGTGGCCAAGCAGGTGGGGACGGCGGCCGTGCTCTCGTCGAACCGGGTCACGCTCGGAGTGGGGGTGGGCTGGTGTAAAGAGGAGTTCGACGCCACCGGCCAGGACTTCCACACCCGGGGCAAGAGGCTCGACGACATGATCCCGGCCCTGCGGGCGCTGTGGGGCGGCGGCTGGGTGGAGTACCACGGGCCCCACTACGACCTTGCCCCCCTGCGGATGGAACCGTCGCCCACCGCTTCCATCCCCATCATCGGCGGCGGCCACTCGGCTCCGGCGCTGCGGCGGGCGGCCGGGCTGTGCGACGGCTGGGTGGCGGCCGGCGCCTACACGCCGGAGGAGGCGGAGCGGTATCTGGGGCTGCTGCACGAGGAGCTGCACCGGGCGGGCCGGGAGAGTGACCCCTTCTCCGTCTACCTCTCGCTGTGGGTCAATCCCGACGTCGACACGTACCGGCGCTTCGAAGAGGACTTCGGCGTCACCGACATGCTGAGCGCGCCGGCCATGGTGGCCGAGGTCGACCCGTCGGACTCCCCCGAGGCCCAGCTGCAGACCCGCATCGACGCCTCGGCCCGCTACGCCGAGGACGTCATCGACAAGATGCGGTAAGCAGTACCCCATGGGAAAGCTGAAGCTCGGCCTGCAGTTGGGCTACTGGGGGGCGCAACCACCGCCCGACGCGGCGGCGCTGGCGCTCGAAGCGGAGCGGCTGGGCTACGACTCGGTGTGGACGGCCGAGGCCTACGGATCCGATGCCCTCACCCCCTTGGCCTGGTGGGGAGCGGCCACGACGAAGGTCCGGCTGGGCACGGCGCTGTGCCAGCTGTCGGCCCGGACCCCCACCGCCATGGCCATGGCGGCCATGACCCTCGACCATCTGTCGCAGGGTCGCTTCGTCCTCGGCCTCGGTGTCTCGGGTCCCCAGGTGGTCGAAGGTTGGTACGGCCAGCCCTTCCCGAAGCCGCTCGCCCGCACCCGCGAGTACGTGTCGATCGTCCGGCAGGTGCTCGCCCGGCAGGCGCCGGTGACCAACGACGGGCCCCACTATCCGCTGCCCTACCCGGGCGGCATGGGGCTGGGCAAGCCGCTCAAGGCCATCGTGCATCCGCTGCGCGCCGAGATCCCTATCGTGCTCGGCGCCGAGGGGCCGAAGAACGTGGCCCTGGCGGCCGAGATCGCCGACGGATGGTTCCCCATCTTCTTCTCCCCCCACCACATGGGTGAGTTCAAGGACGCGCTGGACGAGGGCTTCGCCCGGCCGACGGCCCGGCGGACGGCGGAGGACTTCGAGGTGATCGCCTTCTGCCCGGTCGTCGTGCACGACGACGTGGAGAAGGCGGCCGACACCTACCGGCCCATGCTGGCGCTCTACATCGGCGGCATGGGGGCGCGGGAGATGAACTTCCACTTCGACGTCTTCGTCCGGATGGGCTTCGAGTCCGAGGCCCACAAGATCCAGGACCTCTACCTGGACGGCCACAAGGAGGACGCCGCCGCCGCCGTGCCCACGGCCATGGTCGAGAAGATCGCCCTGATCGGGCCCCGGGCCAAGATCGTGGACGACCTGGCCGCCTGGCAGGAGTCATTCGCCACCTCCCTGCTCGTGGCGGGCAACGCCGCCACCCTGCGCATGATGGCGGAGCTCCTGCTCTAGGGTTGACGCCTGGCACCCTGATCCTCGAGGTGGCGACATGACGTGGATGATCTACGGCGCCTACGGCTACACCGGCCGGCTGGTCGCCGCTCTGGCCACCGAGCGCGGGGAGCTCCCCGTCCTGGCCGGTCGCGACACACGACGGCTGCGTGATCTCGGTGAGCTCTTCCAGCTCGAGCACCGGGCTTTCGACCTCTCGGATCCTGTGGCCACCCGACGGGGGCTCGACGGCATCGACGCCGTGGCCCACTGCGCCGGTCCCTTCTCGACCACTTCGGAACCGATGGTCGACGCCTGTCTGGCCACGGAAACCCACTACCTCGACATCACCGGCGAGATCGACGTCTTCGAAGCGGTCCTCGCCCGCACCGCCGACGCCCGCGACGCCGGTATCTCGTTGCTACCCGGTTCCGGTTTCGACGTCGTCCCCTCGGACTGCCTGGCCGCCATGCTGGCGCGCGCCCTCCCCGAGGCCGTCCGTCTCGAACTGGCCATCAAGATGGGCGGCGGCGTCTCCCCGGGGACGGCCAAGACGGCCTTGGAGTCCCTCGGCACGCCGGGCCGCGCCCGCATCGACGGCGTCATCGGGCCCGTCCCGGCCGATCGCCGTCGTCGGCAGGTCACCTTCGCCGACGGTAAGGCATCGGTCTTCGCCATCGCCTGGGGTGACGTCTCCACCGCCTACCACTCGACGGGGATCGGCGACATCGTCGTCTACGCGGCGCTGCCCGCCGCCGTGGGTGCCATCACCGGGGTGGCCCAGATGGCCGGCCCCGCGGCGCGCAGCAGCCTCGTCCAGGGAATGCTCAAGCGCCTCGTCAAGAGGCTTCCCGGGCCGTCGGCCAAGGCCCGCTCGGAGAGTGTCGGCCAACTGTGGGGTCAGGTCACCGACCGCAACGGCAAGCGGCTGCAGGGCACCATCACCACCCTGAACGGCTACGACCTCACGGCCGACTCCGTGGTCCGGATCGCCCAGATGCTCGCCGCCGGCAAGGTCGAGCCGGGCGCGCTCACACCGTCACAGGCCTTCGGGGCCGACTTCGTCCGCGAGCTCGACGGCTCCTTGGTCCACGGCATCGCCTGACCGCGTCGCCACAGAGAGGGGAACGTCATGGTTGCCAGTGCCGGCGGAGCGTTCGCCTTCCTCTTTTTCGTCTACCTGGCCGTGATCGCCGTGCTGGTCGTCGCCTGGGGACAGATCCTCGGCAAGGCCGGCTACAACCCCTGGTTGTGCCTCTTGGCCCTCGTCCCCTTCGTCAATCTCGTCATGTTCCTGGTCTTCGCCTTCAGCCGCTGGCCGAACCAGCGCCAACCCGGTGTCGGCTACGGGCCGCCGCCCGCCGCCTCATGGGGCCCGCCGCCCCAGAGCGCCGGCTATGCGCACCCCCCGACCGGTTATCCGCCCGCCGGCGGCTATCCGCCCGCCGGGGACTATCCGCCCGCCGGGGGCTATCCGCCCGCCGGGGACTATCCGCCCGCCGGGGGCTATCCGCCGGCGGCGCCGGGCACCACTCCTC
>DATNJD010000050.1:0-5520 GCA_035604075.1 Acidimicrobiales bacterium | reverse complement strand
CGGGCGACAGGTTGTCGGCGAAGGACCAGACGACGAGCTCCTCGGCGTCGGCAGAGGTCGCCGCCACCTTCTCCACCGCGGCCAGGCAGCGGACGAGCGACGGGCGGAAGCGCTCCATGTCGGCCGCCAGCCCGGACACGTAGTCGGCCAACTCGGCCAGGACGACGCCGGCACCGGGGTCGCCGTCGGCCGACCCGATCAGGCGCAGGCAGCGGTGGGCGAACTCGGGCGCCTCGGCCACGACGATCGCCACCTCGTCCTCGATCATCTCCGGATGATATGGAACATCATGAAAAAGAGCAATAGGCGGTGACGTGGAATCCCGTTTTGGACCCGGGTCTGTCGGTACGATGCCCTTGGGCGGGGGCAACGCCGAGGCAGGGAGACTGACATGCGCTGGGCCAACCGGCTCTGGCGGGATCTTGTGCCAGAGACACCGCTGACCGTCACCGTGCACCGCGACGGCGACACCCTTCGGGCCGAGGTGGAAGAGCTTCCCGGGTGCTCAGCCTCCGGGGACAGCATGCAGACGCTCCAGGAGGCGCTGGCTCACGCCATTTCCGAGCAGGTGAGCGAACCCGGGCACCCCGCGCAGGCCAGGATCCGGTTCTGGCAGAAGATCGGGGAGGTCGACGGGAACTCCGACGTCGAGCGCAGGATCGACGTCTTGGTCAATTAAGCCGACGCGGGTCTGCGACCTAACGCGCAAGCACCCCGGATAGTCGAATGACCCCGGGGTGCCGCGCCTCCCCAGAAGCTGTGAGATGGCAGGCGGGCGCCAAGGTCCAGAGCGGACGTCTACTGGCCGGCATGGTACGTCCGCCGGCCGCGCTGTTCAAGCGAGTTCTGGCGACGGCAGGGGTGATGTGGTCTGCTCCACCGGATGCGGGTCGTCCACGTCATCGGCCGGATGAATGTCGGCGGCCCGGCCGCCATCGTGACGGAGCTGGCCACCCATCTGGACGTCGATCTCCACGTCCTGGTGGGCGACGTCGGGGCCGGTGAGGCCGACTACCTGGAGCTCCGGGCCCCGTCGCTGCCCGTCACCCGCATTCCGGGGCTCGGACGGGCCGTCCGGCCGACCGACGATGTGCGGGCCCTCGGGGGCCTGGTCGGCGAGCTGAGACGGTTGCGACCGGACATCGTGCAGACCCACACGGCCAAGGCGGGTGCGCTCGGCCGGACGGCGGCCGTGGTGGCGAACGTCCCGGCCCGGGTGCACACCTTCCACGGCCACCTTCTCCACGGCTACTTCTCCCCGCGCACCACCCGTGCCGTGGTCGGCGCCGAGCGGGCCCTGGCCGTGGTCACCGACCGCATCGTGGCCGTGGGCGAGGGCGTGCGCGACGAGTTGGTCGGCGCGCGGATCGGACGACGCGACCAGTACGTCGTCATACGCCCGGGGGTGAGCCTCCCGAACCCACCGCCGGCGCGGGCGGATGCGCGCCGGGCCTTGGGCCTGCCCGTGGAAGGGCCCATCGTGGCTTATGTCGCCCGGCTGACGGGGATCAAGCGGCCCGACCGCATGATCGAGGTGGCCCGGGCACTGCCCGACGTGACGTTCGTGGTGGCCGGCGACGGGCCGCTCCACGCCGAGGTGCGGGGGAACGCGCCGACCAACGTGCACTTCCTCGGATGGCGCGCCGATATCGAGAACGTCTATGGCGCGGCCGACGTCGTTCTCCTGACGAGCGACAACGAGGGGATGCCCGTGACGCTCATCGAGGCGGCCCTGTGCGGGGTTCCGGCCGTGGCCACGAACGTGGGGAGCACGGGCGAAGTCGTCCTGGACGGGAGGACGGGACGCACTGTGGCAGCCGATGCGCCGGCTCTGACCGACGCCGTGCGCCGACTTCTGGCCGACGACGCCACGCGTGAGCAGATGGGGGACGCCGCCCGACAGTGGGCCGAGGAAGCCTTCGGTGTCCGCACGATGGCGGAGGCGCACATGCGCCTGTACGAGTCCCTCGTGGCGGACCCGCCACGCCGCCGTCTTCGTCTCGTTCGGACGGGCAGACGCCCGTCACGATAGGACCGGTCCTCCGACCAGGCATTACTCTTGCAACGGGCGAGGAGGCCGGACTGTGCAGAGAGGTAGCGGGGGGCCCGGGACGCCCGACGTTCGACGGATCATGGTCGTCTTCGGCACGCGCCCCGAGGCGATCAAGGTGGCGCCCGTGATCCTGGCCCTGGCCGAGTCACCCGACTTCGAACCGGTCGTGACCGTCACCGCCCAGCACCGCGACATGCTCGATCAAGTGCTCGATCTCTTCGCCATCACGCCGCACGTCGACCTGAACATCATGCAGGACCGCCAGACCCTCACGTCGTTGACGGCCGTCGCGCTCGAACGCCTGAGTCCTGTCGTCAAGGAGGAAAACGCCGACATGGTGATCGTCCAGGGCGATACGACGACCACGTTCATCGGTGCCCTGTCCAGCTTCTACCACCAGGTGCCCGTCGCCCACATCGAGGCTGGTCTGAGGACGGGCGATCGGTATTCGCCCTATCCGGAGGAGATCAACCGCCGGCTCACGTCGCAGCTCACGTCGTTGCATTTGGCGCCTACCCCTGGATCGCGTCAGAACTTGCTGGCCGAGGGATTCGCACCGGAGTCGATCGTCGTGACGGGCAACACCGTGGTCGACGCCTTTCTCATGGCGCCGGAGCGGGGATCGGGCGATGCCTCCCCCGAGGTGGCCGACCTGGATGCCCACGACCGTCCTGTCCTGCTCGTCACCGCCCACCGACGGGAGTCGTGGGGGGAGGCCATGCGAGGGGTGGGTGAGGCGTTGGCCGACCTGGCCCGGGCCGAACCGGAGCTCACCATCGTCTTTCCCATCCATCAGAACCCGGTCGTGCGCGAGGCGATCCTTCCGGCCGTCGAGGGGCTCGCCAACATACGGATCATCGAGCCGCTGTCGTATGCCCCCTTCGCCCGGCTGATCCGGCGGTCGACGGTCGTGCTCACCGACAGCGGTGGCATCCAGGAGGAGGCGCCGAGCCTGGGAAAGCCCGTCCTCGTCATGCGCGATACGACGGAGCGACCGGAGGCGGTCCAAGCGGGGACGGTGCGGCTGGTCGGGACCGATCGGGGGCTGATCGTGCGGTCCGTGCTCGAGCTGCTCCGTGACCCCTCCGCCTACGCCCGGATGGCCAAGGCCGTGAACCCCTACGGGGACGGGAAAGCCGCCGGACGGGTCCTGGCCGGCATCCGGCATTTCTTCGGAGAAGGGCCGCCGGCGGAGGAATTCCAGGGCTGAGGGGCCCCGACCTCCCCGGGAACAAAAGGGGTCCTAGGCACTAACATGACCTGACCAGGGGCAAGGTCACTTGTCCCGCCACTTCCCAGCCTCGAGACCCCGTGCGCCAGATCCTCCTCAACAGCTCAGGACCCATGGTGGCGCGGATGCCCCGTCCGGCCCTCACCCACGGCCGGGTGCTGGTCCGGGCCCGGTATTCGCTGATCAGCGCCGGGACCGAGCTGGCCGCCCTGATGCCTGCCGACCAGGGCGCCACGACCTCGACCATCGACCTGCGCAATCCGTCGGCCGCGCTCGAGCTGCTCGGGAAGGCCCTGCGCGATCCTCGCAAGGCCACCAAACGGGTGGGGGCCCTCGTCCGGGTGCGGGCGGCGAAGCTGCTTCCCCCTCCGACGCCGGTGTCCCCGGTGTCGGTGAAGGTGGGTGGCTTGACGTGGACGTCGTCGGGGGCGGCGGTCCTGGAGACCCGCCCCGACGGCTCACTGCACCTGGACCGTGACACGGCCCCGAACGGTTACCAGGCCTTGTCGCAGCGCGTCGACGTGCCCGCCGGCCATGCCGTGGCCATCAGGATCCGCGGGAACGTGGAGAAGGTTCCTGTTCTCGTCGGTGTGCTCAACGAGGACGGCAGCAAATGGGTGGGGACCGCCGCCGTCGGCCCGGGACCGGTCGACGACGTCCTCGTCTTCTCCGGAGGCGAGCCGGCCGTGACCGTCGTGCTGGCCAACACCGAGCAGGAGCCGGGCGGTCCGGTGGCCCTGACCGAGCTGGAGCTCGAGATGATCCCCCCGTCGGCCGACGGGGGCCCGGCCAGCGATCTCGACCACCAGGGCTGGAACGTGGGGTATTCGCTCGCCGGTGAGGTGGTTGCCGTCGCCCCCGACGTCACCGATCTCCGACCGGGCGACGTCGTCGCCTGCGCCGGCGCCGGCTACGCCAACCACGCCGAGCTGGTGAGCGTTCCCCGGAATCTCGTCTGCAAGGTCCCCGCCGGCTGCAGCATCAAGGCGGCGGCCACCGCCACCGTGGGTGCCATCGCCCTCCAGGGGGTGAGGCGGGCGGCCCCCCAACTGGGCGACCGGACCTGCGTCATCGGTCTCGGCCTGATCGGTCAGATCACGGCCCAGCTGCTCGCCGCCAGCGGCTGCACGGTCCTCGGCTTCGATCTCGATGCCAAGAGGGTGGAGCGGGCCCGCGCCAACGGTCTCGACCGGGCCATCTCCGACCGCAGCGAGCTCGACCGCGCCATCCTCGAGACGACGGCGGGCCAGGGGGTCGACCAGACCATCATCACGGCCGGATCGAAGTCCAACGAGATCGTCAACCTGGCTATGGAGATCACCCGCCGCAAGGGCAAGGTGGTCGTGGTCGGAGACGTCGGGCTGGGCGTCGAGCGGGCCGTCTTCTACCGCAAGGAGATCGATCTTCTCATCAGCACCTCGTACGGTCCCGGGCGCTACGACCGCACCTACGAGGAGGAGGGGATCGACTACCCGTACGGCTACGTCCGGTGGACACTCAACCGGAACATGCAGGCCTATCTGGAGCAGGCGGCCACCGGACACATCGACATCGAGTCCCTCATCGACCGCGTCTACCCGGTGACCGACGCCACCTCGGCTTACGAGAGCCTGCTCGCACAAGGGGAGCGGCCGATCGGGGTGCTTATCGAGTACGGCGAAGAGACCAAGGCCGACGAGCCCGGTTCGATCGCCGTTCGGGGGGCGGCCCGGGCCCGGCGGGAACAGATCCGCTTCGCGCTGGTGGGGGCAGGAGCCTTCGGGACGAGCATGCTGCTGCCCAAGCTGAAGGCCGACGGCCGGTTCTTCCTGCAGGCGGTCGTCAGTCGCGACGCCGTCCGGGGCGGCAATCTGGCCCGCACCGAGCGCGCCCCCGTCCTGGCCAGCGATCTCTCCGAAGTGATCGACAGCCCCGACATCGATCTCCTCGTCATCGCCACCCGCCACCGCGAGCACGCTGCCCAGGTGGTGGCCGGCCTCGACGCCGGCAAGAACGTCTTCGTCGAAAAGCCGCTCGCCCTCAGCTGGGAGGAGCTGCGCCAGGTGGCCGAGAGCCACGACCGACGGAGCGACGGTCCCGTTCTCATGGTCGGTTACAACCGACGCTTCTCCCCGGCGCTGCAGGCGCTGGCCGGCGCGCTCAATGACCGCACGTCGCCCCTGGTCGTCACCTACCGCGTGAATGCCGGCTACCTGCCGCTCGACCATTGGACCCAGGGGCCCGACGGCGGGGGACG
>DATNJD010000049.1:0-10629 GCA_035604075.1 Acidimicrobiales bacterium | reverse complement strand
CGTCCCCCGGCCGTGCAGTGCGCTCACCATCCACGGGTCGCCGAAGCCCAGGGAGACGAACTCCCAGGCATCGCTCTCGCGTCGTTCGTTGTCCACCTTGTTGGCGATCAACATCACCCCGCCCGTCCGACGTCTCAGCAGCCGGGCGATGTCCTCGTCCTCGGTTGTGATCCCGACGGTCACGTCGACCACCTGGATCACGATGTCGGCGTTCTCCACCGCCCGTTCGGCCTGCTGGGCCACCTTGGCGTCGAGCTCGTCGCCCCCGCCCAACCAACCGCCGGTGTCCACCACCACGAAGCTCCGCCCGTTCCACTCGGCCTCGAGCTCGAGCCGGTCCCTGGTCACCCCGGGCTTCTCCTCGACCACCGCGGCGCGCCGCCCCACGATCCGGTTCACCAGGGTGGACTTGCCGACGTTGGGCCGCCCGGCCACGACGACGACCGGCAGCCGGCCCGGCACGCCCGGAACGGGAGATCCGAGGCGTCCGGTGCGTCCCGTCCGGCCCGTCGACCCGGTGCGGCCCGTCGATACCGTCGTCATCGGCTCTGCCCGAGCGCCACCGGCACCGCGGTGGTGTCACCGGAGCGGGGAGCAGCGAGGGGACCGTCGAGGGCGCGGCGCAGGGACAGGCCGTCCGAGGGCACGACCTCGACCGGCCGGGGAAGCTCCCCCACCGTCATCCCGTCCAGGAACCGTCCCTCGGACAGACAGACGTCGGGCAGCAGGTAGCGGTCTCCCACCGGTTCGCGGTTCAGGGCCCGGGCGACGTCGACACCGGTCAGCAGACCGGTCACGGCGATGTTCCCCCCGAAGAAGCTGTTGTGGACCGGAAGCAACCGGATGCCGTCAGCGACACTGCCGGTCCCGAGACCGGCGACGAGCGGCGCCAGCACCATGGCGCCGTACTCGCCGGTGATCACCGCCACCGGTGCCGCCGGACCGGCCGCCTTGCGGGCGGGGAACACTCCGGGATCCGTCCGCGGCGCCCGGTACCCGGCCGCCGGTGCGCCGTCCACCCAGGCGAAGAACCCGGGCCGCACGCCGAAGGCGGCCCCGTCGTCGCCCGCGAAGGCAGCGGCGAAGGCCCGGGCCATCCCGATCCCGTTCTCGTGTTGCGGGAAGCCGTCGTAGCGTTCGCTCTCGGGAAACGGCCGTCCCGCGATCAGGTAGTACTCGTCGGCCGCGTACACGAGCCGGCGGCCGAGAGCGCCGGTGGCGAGATCCTGCCACTGCTCCACCGTGTCGATCACCGCCGCCGCCTCGGCCGTCGTGTGTGCCCTCATGGCCGTCTCCGTGGTGTAGTCGCTCACCCCCAAGGGCACGCAGGCCACGGTGGCCAGTTCCGGGTACTCGTCGAGCACGCCGGCGAGCGTCGTCTCGAGAGCGTCGCCGTCGTTCACGCCGGGACAGACGACGACCTGCCCGTGCACCTCGATGCCACCGTCGAGCAGCGCCCGCAACCAGCGCAGGCTGGTGGCGCCGCGGGGGTTCCGCAGCATCTTCGACCGCAGCACCGGGTCGGTGCTGTGGATGGAGACGAACAACGGGGACAACCCCTCGGCCAGCACCCGCTCGAGGTCGAGCTCGGTGAAACGGGTCAAGGTCGTGAAGTTGCCGTACAGAAAAGACAGCCGGTAGTCGTCGTCCTTCAGGTACAGGCTACGGCGCATCCCTTTGGGCAGCTGGTAGATGAAACAGAACTCGCAGTGGTTGTCGCAGGTCCGTACCCGGTCGAACAGCGCGGACGACACCTCGGCTCCGAGGGCCTCGCCCCCGTCCTTGGCCACCGTGACCGACAGCTCCTCGTGGCCGCGGCGGATCTCGAGCTCGGGATCGGCCTCGTCCACCAGCAGGCGGTACTCGATCACGTCCTTGGGCACGCGACCGTCGATGGCCAGCAACTCGTCGCCGACCTGCAGGCCGGCCCGTTGCGCAGGTGACGCGGCCGCCACCGAGACCACCCGGGGCGCCGACATACCCCCAGGTTACCGGCCTTCGGCGCCGGTCCCGGCCGGTAACCTTCCCCTGTGCCTGTCGATCGCGTCCTCCTCGCCTCCCCGAGGGGCTTCTGCGCCGGGGTGGAGAAGGCGATCAAGGCACTGGCGTGGATGGTCCGGGTCTTCGAGCCTCCCGTCTACTGCTACCACGAGATCGTCCACAACCGTCACGTCGTCGAGCAGTTCCGCGCCCAGGGCGTCATCTTCGTCGACGACGTCGACGAGGTCCCGGCCGGGGCGCCGCTCATGCTGTCGGCCCACGGATCGGCCCCCGAGGTCGTGGCCAACGCCCGCCGGCACGACCGGGTGGTCGTCGACGCCGTCTGCCCCCTCGTCACCAAGGTCCACCACGAGCTCAAGGTCCGCGCCCGCAAGGGCTACACCGTTCTCTACGTCGGTCACGAGGGCCACGAAGAAGCGGTCGGCACCATGGCCGTCGCCCCCGACGCCGTCCACCTCGTCCAGTCCGAGTCCGAGGTCGACGGCACCGAGGTGCCGGCCGGCACCCCCGTCGCCCTGCTCGCCCAGACCACCCTGAGCCACGACGAGTGGTCGGGGATCATGGCCCGGGCGAAGCAACGGTTCCCCGATCTCTGGATGCCCAACCGCTCGGATCTCTGCTTCGCCACCACCAACCGCCAGGCGGCGCTGAAGGCCATCGCCGGACGCGCCGACGTCGTCGTGGTCATCGGCTCGGTCAATTCCTCCAACACCCGGGCCCTCGAGAAGGTGGCCGGCGCCTCGGGTTGCCCCCGGGTGCTGCGCGTGAACTCGGCCGACGAGTTGCCCGACGACCTCTCGGGCACGGTGGGCGTCACGGCCGGTGCCTCGGCCCCCGACGAACTGGTCCACGCCGTCCTCGCCCGCCTGGCCCCGCGCCACGGCACCGAGGAGATCAGCGTCACCGAGGAGGACGAGTACTTCCCCCCTCCCCCGGAGATGCGCGACCTCCTCGTCGCCCTCGGAGCCGCACTCGCCCTCGGTCTCGGTGCGCCGCTGTCAGAGGGCCGAGCGGCGCCCGCCCCCACCCCCGCCGGTGCCGAGAATGAACCCGCCTCTGATCCCATCGACGATCTGGGCACGCTCTCGCGTGACCGCCACGTCTCGGCCGCCGACGTCCTCGCCCGTCTGGCGGGGTGAGCATCCCTCCCGCGGACCCGGCACCCACTCCCCCGGCCCCCGGCCCCGGGCCGGATCTGAACATGAGCAGCACCGCCGGCCGCTGGGTCGTGGCTGTCACCGTGCTCGGCTCCGCCATGGCTGCCATCGACTCCACCGTGGTCGGCATCGCCCTACCCGCCATCGGCGGCGACTTCCACCTGTCGGTCTCGAGCCTCCAGTGGGTGGTGAGCGCCTACCTGTTGACACTGGCCGGCCTCCTCCTCGTGGGCGGCTCCCTCGGCGACCGCTACGGCCGCCGGCGCGTGTTCCTGATCGGTGTCGTCTGTTTCGCCGCCACCTCCCTCGTCTGCGCCGTCGCTCCCGATGCGGCCGTCCTCATCGGCGGTCGCGCCCTGCAGGGGGTGGGCGCTGCCCTTCTCACCCCGGGATCGCTGGCCATCTTGCGGGCCTCCTTCGTCCCCGACGATCAGGGCCGTGCCGTGGGGGCCTGGTCGGGACTGGGCGGGGTGGCCACGGCCGTCGGTCCGTTCCTCGGGGGCTTTCTCATCAGCGCCGCCTCGTGGCGGTTCATTTTCGTCATCAACCTCCCCATCGCCGCCCTCGTCGTCGTCATGGCCACCCGCCACGTTCCCGAGACGACCGATCCCGACGCGGCGGGGCCCGTCGACATCCCCGGAGCCGTCCTCGTCTGCGTCGGCCTCGTCGGGCTCACCGCCGGGATCATCGAAGCCCCGGTCCACGGTTGGTCCTCGGCGCCGGTGACGGCCGCCCTGGTGGCCGGGGTGCTCCTCCTGGGGGCGTTTCTCGTCGTGGAGAGTCGGACGGCACATCCGCTGCTGCCGCTCTGGCTCTTCCGCTCGAGCCAGTTCAACGCCACCAACGGCGTCACCTTCCTCGTCTACGCGGCGTTGAGCGGGGCGCTGTTCCTGCTCCCCATCGAGCTCGAACAGGTCTCGCACTACTCGCCTCTCGAGGCCGGCATCTCGCTGCTGCCGCTCACGTTCATCATGTTGGCCTTCTCGTCGCGCTCGGGGGCGTTGGCCACCCGCATCGGCCCCCGCCTGCAGATGACCATGGGGCCCGTGCTCGTGGGGGCCGGCATGATCCTGTTTCGGCTGGTCGGTCCCACCGGGACCTACGCCACCGAGGTGCTGCCGGCCATCGTCGTCCTCGGTGCCGGTCTCGCTCTCACCGTGGCCCCGCTCACCACCACCGCCCTCACGTCGGTGACGGCCGACCACGCCGGCATCGCCTCGGCCGTCAACAACGACGTGGCCCGCACCGGCGGTCTCGTGGCCGTCGCCGTCCTCCCCGTGGTGGCCGGGATCACCGGGGCCAGCTATTTGCATCCGTCGGCCTTCGACGCCGGCTTCCGCACGGCCGTGCTCGTGGCCGGGGTGGTGGCCGCCGGCGGTGGCCTGCTCTCGGCCGCCCTCATCCGCAACCCGGGCCGTGACCGTCCCGGGCGGCCGGCCCCGGCGCCGGCCCCCAGCTACTGCGCCCTCGAGGCACCGCCGCTAGCCGTCGCCGCCCCGAGCACGACGGCGGCGTCCTGAGGCGCGAGAATGGGGCTATGAGCACCAAGACTTCTCCCACCAGCACCTCTCCGCCCGCTCCCCCCAGCACCTCCCCCCCCGGCACCTTCCGCGCCATGGACGAGTCGACGGCCGAACAGTGGGCCGTCATCGGCGCCGAGACCTCCGCCCACCAGGGCCGGGTGGCCGACCAGGTCCTGGCCATGCTGGACGGCCTGCGGGCCATCACCGACGGCTTCGCCGTCGACCAGTTGACGCACTCGCTCCAGACCGCCACCCGGGCCGAGGAGTCCGGAGCCGACCCCGAGATGGTGGTGGCCTCGCTGTGCCACGACATCGGGAAGTACGTCTCGGTCGCCAACCATCCCCGCATCGCGGCAGAGATCCTGCGGCCCTACGTCCGCGACGAGGTCGTCCAGGTCATCTTGGCCCACCAGGACTTCCAGGGCCGGCACTACTACCACCACTTCGGCGGTGACCCCGACGCCCGCGAGCGCTATCGCGACCAGCCCTGGTTCTCCCTGGCGGCCACCTTCGCCGACGAGTTCGACCAGAACAGCTTCGACCCCGACTACCCGACGTCGTCCCTGTCGCACTTCGAGCCGCTCGTGCGCCAGGTCTTCGCCAAGCCCCGCAACCTCATTTGATGGCCCTCGAGGTCCTGGCGCCCTTCCGGCGCGCCCACGCACGGGAGGAGAGACGCCACGACGACATCCGGCGCCTCGTCATGGAATTGGGCCGTGCCGACTTCCGCCGGCGCCATCGCGACGCCCGCTTCGGTCCCGTCCTCGTCCTCCTCGCCTCCTACCTGGAGGCCGACAACATCGGCGCCGTCCTGAAGGGCATTCCCTCCGAGGTGGACGGCCTGGCCGTCTCCACCCTGGTGGTGGTGGACGGGGGTGACGACGGCACCGAGGACATCGTGGCCGAGTACGGGGCCTACTGTGCCGTCCTGCCCGTCAACATGGGCCACGGCGTGGCGTTGAAGCTGGGCTACGAGCTGGCCGACGCCTACGGGTCGCGCTACGTCGTCACCATGGACGCCGACGGCCAGAACGACCCGGTCGAGATCCCCGATCTCCTGGCCCCGGTGCTCGCCGACGAGGCCGACTTCGTCGTCGCCAGTCGCCGGCTCGGCACCGACCACACGAGCGACGGCGTCCGGCGCGCCGGTGTCGTCTTCTTCTCCTGGGTCATCAACATCTTGACGGGTCAACACCTGACCGACACCTCGAACGGCTACCGGGCCTTGAAGATCGACGTCCTGCGCGACGTCACGCTCGAGCAGGACCAGTACCAGACGTCGGAGCTCATCATCAGCGCGTCGGCGCGCGGATGGCGGCTGGGCGAACGCCCGACCGTGTGGCACCCGCGGGCGTCGGGTGAGTCGAAGAAGGGGGCCAACATCTTCTTCGCTCTGCAGTACGCCCGCGTCGTTCTGCGGACCTGGTTGCGCGAGCGGCGCTGACGCCGGCGCTGCGGTGGACGGTGACCGCGCCACGCCGATGGTGACGCGCGCCCGGCCCCGGCCCGCCGTGGCGCTGACCGCGCTCTTCACGGCGGTGTCCGCCGTCCTCTTCGGGCTCCCCGCCGCCGCCGGCACCACCTGGCTGGTGGGTGACAACCTCATCCAGAACTTCCCGCTCCGGCTGCTCGTGGGCACCGACCTCCGCCACGGACACCTGCCCCTGTGGGATCCCTACCTCTGGAGCGGCTCGCCCCTCCTGGCCGGCTTCAACGCCGGTGCCGCCTATCCCACCACCGTGCTCTTCGCCGTCCTGCCCGGCACCTTGGCCTGGGTGCTCAACCAGATGGCGGTGGAGGTGGTGGCGTCCGTCGGTGTCCTGGTCCTGTTGCGCCTGCTCGGCCGGTCCTGGCTGGCGTCGGGGTTGGCGGCGGCGGCCTTCGCCTTCGGCGGCTTCATGACGGCCCAGAGCGTCCACCTCGACCTGGTCCAGGCGGCCGCCTGGTTGCCGTGGGCCTTCGTGGCCGTCGACCGTCTGGCGAATCGGCCCGACGGCCGCTCGGCGGCGCCGTGGGTGGCGCTGCTCGGCGTCGCGCTCGGTCTCATGATGTTGTCGGGCGCCGTCGAACCCATCTTCGACGGCGGCATCGTGCTCGCTGTCTACGCCGTCTGGCTGGCCCGTCGCACCCCCGGCCCACGACGCCTGCACCTCCTACTCGGATCGGCCGCCGGTGTGGCGATCGGTCTGGTCCTCGCCGGCGCCCAGATCATTCCGGGCGCGGCCTTCCAGGCCCAGTCGCAGCGCGCCATGCACAGCTACACGTATTTCTCGTCGGGCTCGATGAACAAGTCGCTCACCGTTCTCGGCCTCGACCCGCTCCTTCTCGGCGGGGGCCACGACTACCCCCTCGGGTTCCTCGGGACCTTCAACCTGCCCGAGATCTCGAGCTACATCGGCATCCTGCCCGTCATGGGCCTGATCGGCCTCCTGGCCCGCCGCCACCGCCGATCCCCCGAGGCCGGCCAGTGGTGGATCTGGTACGTCATCTTGGGGGCGGGCCTGTTCCTCACCTGGGGCGGCTTCACCCCGGTGGCCCATCTCTTCTACGACATCCCCCTCTTCAACCGCCAACGGCTCCTGAGCCGCAACCTGCTCGAGGTGGACCTGGCCCTGGCCGTCATCTTCGCCGCGTGGCTGGACCGCGTCTTCACCCCGGTCATCGTCGCCAGGCCGGGCCGGGCCGTGAACGGCGACGAGTCCACCGCGCCGGCCACCGCGCCGGCCACCGCGCCGGGCACGGACGAACGGGGCACCGACGAACGGGGCACCGACGAACGGGGCCGACGGTGGACGTCGGACGTCGTGCTCCCCCTCATTCCCGTGATGGCCGTGCTCGCCCTGCAACTGACCCTCATCGCCGGCGGCCCCTGGCTGTACCACTTCATGCACGTGCCGGGGCAGGTGACGCGCTCGACCATGTGGCCGCTCGTCGCCTACCTCTCCATCCCGAGTGCCATCGCTATCGGGGCCGGTCTGCTCCTCGTCTACCGGCAGCGGCTCCGGCGGCGGCTGCCGGCCCTCCTCGTGGCGCTCGTACTGCTCGACCTGGCCGTGTTCAACCTCGGCATCCAGTCGGTCCCCGACGCCGCCGCGGCCAACTCCACCAACAGCCCGACGGCGGCGCGTCTGGCGGCCATCGTCGCGGCCGAGGGACAGGGCCCGGCCGGCGGTCTGCACCGTGTCGGGATGTTCGACCCCGACCGCTTCCATCCCTTCGAGGCCAACAGGATCGGACAACCCGACCTCACGCTGCTGCGCTCGCTCGACAGCGTCCAGGGGTACGGGGCCGTCGTCGACGAGCACTACGACGCCGAGACCGGGACCCATCTGCAGCTCAACCTCACGCCGGCGGCGTTGTCGGGGGAGACCTTCGGCCAACTCGACCTCGGCGTGCTCGTGAGCGCCCCCGAGTACTTCATCCACATGGTGAACCCTCCCCCCGGCTACACCGGCAGCACCTTGAACGGCGCGCCGCCGCTGCCCCCGGTGGGACCCGATCCGTCGGCACCGCCCGACCGGGCACCGCCGGCCCCCACCCCGGCCGGCGACTACCTGTTCGCCGCGCCCCCGTCATCGACGTCGGTGCTCGCCGCCGGTGTGCCCCGGACCCAGTACTTCGGCACCGTGCTGTCGGTCACCGCCGTCACCGTCCCCCTGGCGTCGGCGGCCGACCGGGGCACCCTGCAGGTGGGCCTCGTCTCGGCCAACGGCCGCCGCACCACGTGGTTGGGGGCGCCGGTACGGCTGTCGGGGACGAGCGAGATCACCGTTCCCGGCGCCGGGCGGTCGGCCAGCGGCATCGTCATGCGCGCCGCCACCACCACCGTCACGGTGGGCGACGTGGTCGTGCGGACGGCCGGACAAGGCACCTACCGGGTGGACGGCTCCCTGCGCGACATGGTCACCTCGACGCGCTGGCGCTACGTCGGCCAGGACGGGTTCTTCGACGTCTTCGAGCAGCCCACCGCGCCCGGGCGCGCCTGGGTGACGGGCGATCCGTCGGGACGGGCCCGGGTGGTGTCGGACTCGTCGTGGGGCGACGAGACCATCCGGGTCGACACGCGCCGCCCGGCCACCCTCGTCCGGTCGGTGCAATTCGCCACCGGTTGGCAGGCGACCATCACCAACGGGGCGTCACCGGGCAACAGCGCGCCGTCGCGCGACGCCGTCGTGCAGCGCAGCGGACTGGTGCAATCGGTGACCGTCCCGGCCGGGGTCCATCTCGTGCGCTTCACCTACCGTCCCGCCCGGGTCTTCCAGGGACTGGCGGTGAGTGCCGTCGGTGTGCTCGCCGTGATACTGCTCACCCTCTGGCCGATCGTCCGGCAGCGCCGGCGTCGGGGTCACGGGCGCGGGGACGGCTCGGTCCGGCCGGCCAGCTCCGCCACCAATTCGTAGGAGCGCACCCGGTCGTCGTAACCGTGGATCATGGCCGTGATCATCAACTCGTCGGCTTGCGTCTCGTCCCGGAGGGCTTCCAGTCCGGCGCGCACCGTCTCGGGGCCACCCACGATCTGACCGCGGGTGCGGCCGTCGAGGATGAGCTGCTCGGCCGGTGAATAGCGGTGGGCGGCCGCCTCCTCGGGCGAGGGCAGCCGTCCCGGTCGTCCCGAGCGCAGGCGGACGAAGGCCAGGCGCGACGGACCGGCCAACCACCGTGCCTCGTCGTCGGTGGCGGCGCAGATGACCGACACGGCCACCATGGCGTGGGGAGCCGCCAGCGTGGGCGACGGGCGGAAGTGCGACCGGTACAGCGCCAGCGCCGGCACGGTGTTGGCGGCGCTGAAGTGGTGGGCGAAGGAGAACGGCAGCCCGAGCAGCCCGGCCAGCTGGGCACTGAAGCCGCTCGATCCGAGCAACCACAGCTCGGGGTGCTGGCCGTAGCCGGGAACGGCGGTGATGGCGCGGAAGGGATGCGTGTCGGGGAACCCGCCGTCGAAGAAGGCCAGCAGCTCGCCGAGGCGCTCCGGGAAGTCGTCGGCGGAGAGCGCCTCGGCGCTCCGCCGTAGGGCCAGCGCCGTCACCTGGTCGGTGCCCGGGGCGCGTCCGAGACCGAGATCGATGCGTCCGGGGTGAAGCGCCTCCAGCGTGCCGAACTGCTCGGCCACCACCAGCGGGGCGTGGTTGGGCAGCATGATCCCTCCCGACCCGACCCGGATCGACGACGTCGCCTGCGCGATGGCACCCATCAGCACGGCGGTAGCCGAGCTGGCGATGCCGGGCATGTTGTGATGCTCCGCCACCCAGAAGCGAGCGAAACCCAGGCGCTCGGCCGCCCGGGCCAGGTTGATGGACTCCCGCAGCGCCCGGCCCACGTCCGAACCGTCGGCCACCACGGCCAGATCGAGCACCGACAGTGGCACCGCCAGCCGGGTGGAATCCTCGCCGACCAGCATCAATTCTCACCCGAGTACGAGTTGACTGGTCCGACGCTCACCAGGCGGAGCGTACCGGCCGTCTCGCGGCGCACCCTCAGGCTCAGGCCGGCCAGCGCGAGGTGAGTGCGGCGGGCCCCCACGCCGGCCATGTCGGGCTCCTCACCGCCAGGCCCCCGATGAAGGCCGCGACCTGGAGCGGCTCGTGGATGCCGGTGTTGTCCCAGAACGTCGCGGCGTCGGCCTTGCCCACCGCCACGGCAACCAGCTCCCACAGCCGCTCGTAGCGGCCGCGGATCTTCTCCTCCGGCACGTCGTGGCCGCCGGCGGCGTGGCGGTAGGCGACGCGCGCCACGGCGAGATCCACGGGGACCAGGATCACGTGCAGGGCGATGTAGTAGCCGCCACCGCGCGCTTCGTCCATGAGGTCGAGCTTGGACGGATGCGAGAACACGGTCTCGGCGATAAGCGGCCGGCGCAGTTCGATGAGACGCGACCGTGTCGCCGCGGCGATGTCGGCTGCCTCGTACGAGTGGATCTCGGGCGCCTCGGGCCAGCGCTGGCGGGCGAT
>DATNJD010000048.1:0-14707 GCA_035604075.1 Acidimicrobiales bacterium | reverse complement strand
AAGTTCACCGAGATGGGCGCCATCGCCTTCGAAGACTGGGCCGACACCGGTGAGGAGTACGAAGAGCTGCAGGCCACCGGGTCCGAGGCCGTCGCCTGACGACACCCCCACGGGGGCGTCCCGGTCCCGTGACCCTGGACTCGGCACCCCTGTCCCGGTACTAACCTGACGGCGTGGCATCGATCCCGGGAGCAGGTCGGTTCGGCGCGGTCGTGACCGCCATGGTCACCCCCTTCGACGACTCGGGGGCGCTCGACATCGAGGGTGCCGTGACCCTGGCGCGGTGGTTGACCGCCCACGGCAGCGACGGCTTGGTCGTGGCCGGGACGACCGGCGAGGCCCCCGTGCTGTCCGAGGCCGAGCTGGCCGTGTTGTGGCGGGCCGTGGCCGGGGCCGTCACCGTCCCCGTCATCGCCGGCACGGGCACCAACGACACCCGTGACTCGATCCACCTGACCAAGGTGGCCACCGAGGCCGGGGTGGACGGCATCCTCGTCGTGACCCCCTACTACAACCGGCCCTCGCAACACGGGCTGGCCGATCACTTCGCCGCCGTGGCCGACAGCACCCCGCTGCCCGTGCTGTTGTACGACATCCCCGTCCGGGCGGGCCGCAAGATCGCCCATGAGACCCTGCTCCGCCTGGCGCGTGCCGTCCCCAACATCGTCGGAGTGAAGGACGCCGCCGGTGACGTTCCCGGGACGGCCCGGACGGTGGCCGAGGCTCCCGACGGCTTCGAGGTCTACTGCGGCGACGACAACCTGGCCCTGGCCCTGCTGGCCGTGGGCGCCGTGGGCCTCGTGAGCGTGGCCAGCCACTGGGCCGGTGTCGAGTTGGGCCAGATGGTGACCGCCTTCACCAAGGGCGAGGTGGAGACGGCGCGGTGGTTGAACGCACGGTTGATCGAGTCCTACGAGTTCGAGTCGAGCGACACCCATCCGAACCCCCTGCCGGCCAAGGCGGCGTGCCGGGCCCTCGGCCTTCCCGCCGGGCAGTGCCGGTTGCCGCTCGGAGCAGCCGCGCCCGAACTCGACGGCCAGGCCCGGCTCGTGATCTCGCGCCTGGGCCACGGCCCCGGCGGTGCCTCCGACACGCGGCCGGGCGGACCGCTTGCCTGAACACGTACGGGTCAGTTTCCTCGGCGGCCTGGGCGAGATCGGCCGCAACTGCGCCGTCATCGAAGTCGGCGACCGGATGGTCGTCCTCGACTGCGGGATCATGTTTCCCGACGCCGAGATGCCCGGCATCGACCTCGTCCTGCCCGACCTGTCGTACCTGCGGGACAACGCCGACAAGGTGGAGGGGGTCGTCCTCACCCACGGCCACGAGGACCACACCGGCGGTCTGGCCTACCTGTTGCGGGACCTGTCCGTCCCCGTCTACGGCTCGGCGCTCACCCTGGGGCTGGCCCGCAACCGGGTGGAGGAGGCGGGGCTCACCGACCGGGCCAGCTTCGTCGAGGTGGTGGACGGCGAGCGCCGGACGGTCGGTCCCTTCGAGGTCGAGTTCATCCCCGTCACCCACTCGGTGCCCCACGGGTTCGCCACCGCCTTCCACACACCGCAGGGAATCATCTTGCATTCGGGCGACTTCAAGCTCGACCTCACACCGGTCGACGGCCGGCTGACCGACCTGGCCCACATCGGGTCACTGGCCGACAACCCCGGGATCCGGCTGCTGTTGTCGGACTCGACCAATGCCGAGGAACCCGGATTCACCGACTCCGAGAGCAACGTCGGCGCCACCTTGCGCCGGCTGTTCGCCGTCCACGTCGGTCGACGGCTGGTGGTGACGTGCTTCGCCAGCCACATCCACCGGGTGCAGCAGGTAATCGACGCGGCACTGGCCTGCAACCGCAAGGTGGCGACCCTCGGTCGGTCGATGGCCAAGAACGTCGAGTTGGCCCGCCGGCTCGGTCTGCTCCATGCACCCGACGACGCCTTCGTGGACGTGGAGGACATCGACAAGCTCGAGCCGGGACAGATCTGCGTGGTGTCGACCGGATCACAGGGCGAGCCGCTCTCGGCGCTGTCGCTGATGGCGGCAGGGGAGAGCAAGTGGTTGAAACTCCGTCCCGGCGACGTCGTGGTGATCAGCGCCCATCCCATCCCCGGCAACGAATGGGCGGTGGGACGGGTGATCGACCGGCTGCACCGCCGCGGGGCCGAGGTCATCCACACCGGGATCGAGCCCGTCCACGTGAGCGGGCACGCCCGGCAGGGCGAGCTGCAGACCCTGCTGGCCGTGGCCAAGCCCGAGTGGTTCATCCCCGTCCACGGTGAGTACCGCCACCTGATTCATCACGCCCGCCTGGCCGTGCGGATGGGGGTCGACGAGGAGAAGGCCCTTCTGTGCGAGGACGGCGACTCGATCGTGATCGCCGACGATGGCGTGTGGCGCGGAGACGACGTCCCGGCGGGATTCCTCTATGTCGACGGGACCGTGGGCGACGTCGGCCACGGCGTGTTGCGGGACCGGCGGGTCCTGGCCGAGGAAGGGGTCGTGGTGGTGGTGGCCACCGTCGACCCGCATGCCGCCGAGGTGGTAAGCGCACCGGAGATCATCACCCGGGGTTGGATCCACGCGCCGGAGGCCGAGGAACTGCTCGAAGAGGCCAGCATGGTCGTCCGGGTGGCTTTGGAGAAGGCTCTGGCCGACGGGGCCGACGACCAGGAGACGCTGCGGCGCCACGCCCGGAAGGCCCTCGGCAAGCTGGTGGGCGAGCGCACCCGGCGCCGGCCCATGATCGTGCCCGTCGTCGTCATCGTCTGATCCGCCCGCCCGGGCGACAGGGCCGTCGAGCTGGGCTTCTTCCCTGTCACCGCCCCCGGGTCCTCGGGTGCTCCTGGGACTGCTGTTACCGTTGTGGGCATTGTGGTGACCACGAAGCGACGCGCCGTGGGCGCCCGACCGTCGAAACGGTCGACCTCGGGGAGTCGTCGATCGGGCTCCGCGGGAAAGGCCCGGCCCAAGACCGCCGCCCGCCGTCCGCCGGCCCCGAAGGGCCGCGGGCGCGGGCCGAGATCGGCGCCGGCGCCGGGTCTCCTCGCTTCGGTCGGGTCGGTCCTCCAGTCCCACGCCGAGGACGTCTGGGGCATCGCCCTGCTCACCACGGCCGTGCTCGGCGCCCTGGCCCTCTACGCCGACGCCCTCGGGCCCGTCGGTCAGGGACTGCGCCACGGGCTCGGGTCCCTGCTCGGGGTGGGTCGCTTCGTCGTGCCCCTCAGCTGTGCCGGTGCCGGGGCGCGGCTCGTCATGGGTCCGGCGGAGCGGGAGAAGGCCCGGGTGGCCATCGGACTGGTCCTCACCGTGACGGCCATCTCGGGCCTGGCCGACGTGGCCGGGGGGACTCCCCGGCTGACGGCGTCGGCGTCGCAGCTGGCCGGGGCCGGCGGGTGGGTCGGTGTGGCCGCCGGCAGTCCGCTGCGCCACGGGATCGGCGCCGTCGGGGCGTCGGTCGTCCTGGTCGCCCTGCTGCTCCTGGCCCTGGTGTTGTTCACCGGGGTGACCCTGCGCCGGGCGGCCACGGCGGTGGCCGGCGGGGCCAAGGATCTGTGGCACGCGCTCGTCCCCGAGTACGACGAGGAGACCGACGAGGGCGACGAACCCGACCTCGTGTCCACGCCGTCCCACGCCCTCGGTCCCGACGTCGACGTGCCCTCTCAGCCGGTGCTGGTCCCGACAGCGGAGGCGCCGGTGGAGGAGCCACCCGCCGCCGACACGGACCCCGACGGGCCGCCGCCGACCAGACCCGAGGACCAACTACTGGGGTCGCCGGTCGCCGCCGACCACCTCGAAGTCGACCTGGGCATGCCGGCGGGGGAGTGGCGCCTGCCGCCGCCCAAGACCCTCAGCCGCTCGAAGAAGCAGGAACTCGACCGGCCCGGGATCGCCACCGCCGGCCGCGCCCTGGTGGACTCGTTGGCCGCCCACGGCGTGGCCACCCGGCTGGTCGGACACACCGTCGGGCCCACCGTCACCCGGTTCGAGCTGGAACTGGGCCCCGGCGTGAAGGTGGCCCGGGTGACCAGCCTGGCCAAGGACATCGCCTACGCCATGGCCTCGGCCGACGTGCGCATCCTGGCCCCCATACCGGGGAAGTCGGCCATCGGGGTCGAAGTGCCGAACCGTCGTCGGCAACTGGTCACGCTGGGCGACGTCCTGTCGTCGGAGGAGGCCCGGACGGCCACCCATCCGTTGGAGGTGGCGCTCGGCCGGGACATCGCCGGTCGCGCCGTCATGGCCAGCCTGGCCGAGATGCCCCACATCCTCATCTCGGGCGCCACCGGGGCCGGGAAGTCGTCGTGCATCAACTCGCTTCTCACCTCGATACTGATGCGGGCCACCCCCGAGCAGGTGCGGCTCATCCTGGTGGACCCGAAGCGCGTGGAGCTCGGACAGTACAACGGCCTGCCGCATCTGCTCACCCAGGTCGTGGTGGACCCGAAGAAGGCGGCCAACGCGCTGTCGTGGGCGGTGACCGAGATGGAACGCCGCTACGACATCCTGGCCGAGGCGGGGATGCGCGACATCGACGGCTACAACCAGGCGCTGGAGAGCGACGAGCTGGGGACCACCGTGGTCGGCGCCGGTGACGACCGGGGGGACGAGGCCGACGAGGCCGGGACCTTCGAGGACGACAGCGACGACGCCGGCGACCTCGACGGCGAGCTCGAGCAGCACGGTCTCGACACCCACGACGTGGTGGGAGAGGCCGCCGACATCGTGAGCGAGGCGGCGGCGCGCGCCCGGGCCCGGGTGGAGCAGTCACGTGCCGTCGTCGACCCTCCGGTGCACCGCGAGCGGTTGCCCTACATCCTCGTCGTGGTGGACGAGTTGAACGACCTGATGATGGTGGCCGCCCGCGACGTCGAGGAATCGGTGTGCCGGATCGCCCAGATGGCACGGGCCGTCGGCATCCATTTGGTCCTGGCCACCCAGCGGCCGTCGGTCGACGTGATCACCGGTGTCATCAAGGCCAACGTCCCCTCGCGGCTGGCCTTCTCCGTGTCCTCGCTGGCCGACAGCCGGGTCATCCTCGACCAACCGGGCGCCGAGCGACTGGTGGGGAAGGGGGACATGCTGCTTCTGACGGCGTCGTCCTCGGTGGCCCGGCGGATCCAGGGCCCCTGGGTGGCCGAGAACGAAGTCCGCACCGTGGTGGCCCATTGGCGCCGTCAGCACCAGCCCCAGTACGTCGAGGGCCTGGCCGGTGACGGAGGGACACGATCGGGCGGCGGAGGTATGGAGGACGAAGACGACGATCTGCTCTTCGCCGCCATGGAGCTCGTCGTTCGATCTCAGCTAGGGTCCACGTCGATGCTGCAGCGAAAGCTCCGGGTGGGGTTCTCCCGCGCCGGACGGTTGATGGATCTCCTCGAACGACGGGGGGTCGTGGGTCCGTCCGAGGGCTCGAAGGCCCGCGCTGTGCTCATGACACCCGAGGAGTTCGAGCAGCTGTCGGACCGGTAGGGGACCATGCCCTACCGGCGCGGTCAGCACGGCGCGTCGCCCCGCCATTGGTTGCGCCGGGCGTGGAGAGCCGGCCTGGTGGTCGTCGTCGTGGTCGTCGGGGCCGGATTCCAGCTGCAGCGGTCGGTGCCCGACCCGGTCGTCCACCTGGCCATGGCCACGACGGTGGCCGTCGCCGGCGGGTCGCCGACACTGCCGTGGCCGCCGGCCGGACAGGCCGCCATCGCCGTGCCGGCGCGCGGTCTGCTGGTGGCGTCAGGACCCGAGAGCCCGGCGCCCATCGCCAGTCTGACCAAGATCATGACGGCCTTTGTGGTGCTGCGCGACCATCCCCTGGGGCCCACGGCGCAAGGTCCGGCGGTGGCCATCAGTGCCACCGACCAGACGGAGGCGGCGATCGATGAAGCGGGCGACGCCGCCAACATTCCGGTGCAAGCGGGCGAGGTGCTCTCCGAACGGCAGCTCCTGAACGGCCTACTCGTGCACTCGGCCAACAATCTGGCCGACGTGTTGGCCCGATGGGACGCGGGCAGCACCGCGGCCTTCGTGGCCAAGATGAACGTGACGGCGTCGGCGCTCGGGATGCACCAGACGCACTACTCCGACACGAGCGGCCTCAGTCCGATGTCGGTGAGTACCGCCGGCGATCAGCTACGGCTGACCATGGCCGCCATGACAATACCGACGTTCGCCGTGGTGGTGAGCCAGACGAGCGTCACCCTGCCCATCGCCGGGGTGATCCCCAACTACGTGCATTCCATCGGCACCGACGGGATCGTCGGGGTGAAGTCCGGCTTCACGCAGGCCGCCATGGGTTGTCTGGTGATGGCCGCCAGTCGCCCGGTGAACGGCCGGACGGTCTTGGTGATGGCGGCCGTGGTCGGCGAACCCGGTCTCGACCCGCTCGACGTCGCCAACAGCGCCGACCTCGCCCTCGTGGACGCCACCGCCGGCCTCCTGCGCGAGCGGCCCGTCGTGGAGCGACGCGTCGTGGCCGCCACGGTGGGGACGCCGTGGCAGTCCGACGGGGTGCAGGCACTGACGGAACGGGGGGTCACGCTCCTGGCCTGGCCCGGAGACAACGTCCGGATGACCTTCACCCCCTCAGCCGTGCGTAACGGGGCCCGGGCCGGGACCCTGGCCGGGAGGCTCGTCGTCACCGACGGGCCGGAGCACGTCACCGTCCCGGTGCGGACGACGGCCACCCTCGCCCCGGCTCCGCTCAGCTGGCGGCTCAAACGCATGTGAGACCCTCCATCTTGGCTACCGTTACGGCGTGCGCGCCCGGGTCCCTGCCTCGTCGGCCAACCTCGGCCCCGGATTCGACGTTCTCGCCCTGGCCCTCGACCTCTACGTCGAGGTGGAGGTGGAACCGGCCCCCCGCCTGACCGTCCGGGCCACGGGCGAGGGATCGGACCTGGCCGCCGACGCCACCCACCTGGCCGCCACGGTGGCCATCGACGTGGCCGGACACGACCGGCTGGCCATCACCGTCCGCTCCGACATCCCCGTGGCCCGCGGCCTCGGATCCTCGGCCGCCCTGGCCGTGGCCGCTGCCGCCGCGGCCGGCTCCCGGGACCCCCTGGCCGTGGCCGCCCGCGTCGACGGACATCCCGAGAACGCGGCGGCCTCGATGGTGGGGGGTCTGGTGGCGGCCACCACCGTGAAGGGGGCCGTGCGCGCCGTGCGGATGCCGCTCGATGTGGGGCTCGCTTTCGTGGCCCTCGTGCCCGACCGGCCGCTGTCGACCTCGAAAGCCCGACACGCCCTGCCCCACCAGGTGGCGCGGACCGACGCCACCTTCAATCTGGGCCGACTGACGCTGTTGCTGGCGGGGCTGGCCGACCGCTCCCTGCTCATCCGCGAGGCCACCGAGGACCGTCTGCACCAGGACTACCGCAGCCCCATGTTTCCCGAGGCCCCGCAGCTACTGGCCCGTCTCGTGACCGCCGGCGCCCTGGCCTCGTGTTGGTCCGGGGCCGGCCCCACTCTGCTCGGGATCTGCGACGGGGCGGACGCCGAGACCGTCCGGACGAAGGCGGAGGCGATGATGGCCGAGATCGGCGTCCCGGGACGGGCCATGGTGCTGCGGCCCGATCTCGAAGGTCTGATCGTGGACGGCGGCATCACCGGGCCCTACGACATCGGCGGTTCGGCGCGCCACTGAGCCGTTTCGTGCTGGGCCGTTTCGTGCTGGGCCGTTTCGTGCCTGGCGCGGCCGAGATGTGACGGCGGGCGGGCCGAGATGTGACGGCGGGCGGGCCGGGGGGACCGAGCCCGCTGCCTACACTTGACGGCATGCCCCGGACGTTCCACATCCGCACCTTCGGGTGCCAGATGAACGAGCACGACTCGGAACGCCTGGCCGGACTTCTGGTGGCCGACGGCCTCGAACCTGTTGACGACGTGGAGAAGGCCGACGTCGTCGTGCTCAACACCTGCTGCATCCGGGAGAACGCCGACAACAAGCTCTACGGTCACCTGGGCTGGTTGAAGAGCCTGCAGGAGCGCCGTCCCGGCATGCAGATCGCCGTGGGCGGATGCCTGGCCCAGAAGGACGGCGAGGTGGTGCGGACCCGCGCCGGTCATGTCGACGTGGTGTTCGGCACGCACAACCTCGGTCGAGCCCCGGAGCTCCTGCGCCGCGCCGCCACCGAGGGCCCGGTGGTGGAGGTCCTGGACGCCCCCGATCCCGCCGGCGACCCGGCCCACGCCTCGGCGTTGTCGGCCGTGCGGGACGTGCCCTTCCTGGCCTGGGTGACCATCCAGATGGGGTGCGACAACTCGTGCGCCTTCTGCATCGTTCCGCAGGTGCGGGGACCGGAGGTGAGCCGGCCCCTCGACGTCCTGGTGGACGAGGTGACCACGCTGGCCGCCCGGGGCGTGACCGAGGTGACGCTACTCGGTCAGAACGTGAACTCCTACGGGCGCGACCTCACCCGCCGCCGACCGATGTTCGCCGAGCTCCTGCGGGCGGTCGGATCCGTCGACGGCATCCGGCGGGTCCGGTTCACGAGCCCGCATCCGAAGGATCTCCGGCCCGAGACGATCGCCGCGATGGCCGAGACGCCGTCGGTGTGCGAGCACCTGCACCTGCCGCTGCAGTCGGGGAGCAACCGGGTGCTCAGTGCCATGCGGCGCGGGTACACGTCCGAGCGCTATCTGGAACGGCTGGCCGATGCCCGGGCCGCCATCGACGATCTCGCCGTCACCACGGACATCATCGTGGGCTTTCCCGGTGAGACCGAGGACGATTTCGCCGAGACCCTGGCGGTGGCGGCGGCGGCCGAGTACGACAGTGCGTACACCTTCATCTTCTCCCCCCGTCCGGGGACGCGCGCCGCGGCCGATCCGACGCGATTCGTGCCCGACGAGGTTGTGGCCGAACGTTTCGAGCGCCTCCGGCTCGTGGTGGAGCGCACGGCGCTGCGCAAGCACGAAGGGCGTGTGGGCCGGACTGAGGAGGTCATGGTGGAGGGGCCGAGCAAGCGGGACCCGGCCGTCATGAGCGGCCGGACCCGCCAGAACAAGCTCGTCCACTTCGCCCCCGCCGGCCTCGCGCCTCGACAGGGGACGCCCCGACCGGGGGCCTATGCCCGGGTGGCGGTGACGGCGGCCGCACCCCACCATCTACGGGGGAACCTGGTCGAGATCACCGCCCCGGCGTCGACGCCGACGCGTATCCCGGTGGCGGCGCGGTAGGCAGGTGGCGCCACCGGCACCCGTCGCCCTGGTCGGTCCCACGGCGTCGGGCAAGTCAACACTGGCGTTGGCCCTGGCCCGGCTCCGGCCCGAGGTCGAGCTCGTCTCGGTCGACTCCATGGCCGTCTACCGGGGCATGGACATCGGGACGGCCAAGCCGTCGGCGGCCGAGCGCGGCGTCGTGCCCTATCACCTGATCGATCTCGTCGATCCGAGCGAGGAATTCAGTGTCCGACAATTCCAGAGCGCGGCGCGCGAGGCCATGGCCGGTATCGGGCGACGTGGTCGGCGTGCCCTTCTGGTCGGGGGCACGGGGCTGTACGTGCGGGCCGTGGTGGACGACCTCGATCTTCCCGGTCGGTGGCCGAAGATCGCGGCCGAACTCGATGCCGACGCCGACGGCCCCGGCGGGGTGGAGGCGCTCCACGCGCGGCTCGTCGACCTCGACCCGGTGGCGGCGGGGCGGATGGAGAAAGGCAACCGCAGACGGGTGGTGCGGGCCCTCGAGGTCACCTTGGGAGCGGGACGACCGTTCTCCTCCTTCGGTCCCGGGCTCGACGTCTATCCCGAAAGCCCGGTGGTGCTCGTGGGCATCCGTTTCGATGCGGCCGTCCACGACGCCCTCATCGAGCGCCGATTCCACGCCTTGTTGGCCGCCGGGTTCCTCGACGAGGTGCGGGCCCTGGCGGCGCGGCCCGGGGGCCTGTCGCGTACCGCCCGACAGGCGCTCGGCTACCGGGAGCTCTTGGCCCACGTCGAGCAGGCGCTGCCCCTCGACGATGCCGTGACCGCCGCCGTGAACCGGACGCGGGCGTTCGCCCGCCGGCAGTGGTCGTGGTTCAAACGCGATCCACGGATCCATTGGCTCGAACCCGGCAGTGATGTCCTCGCCGGTCTCGTTGCCGCTTTCGACCGGGCCGCTTTCGACCGGGCCGTTTTCGACCGGGCCGCGTCCGATCGGGCCGGCGCCGGCGCCGGCCCGGCGGTCGTGGTGGGAGACTGATGAGATGTTGAGTACGGGGACGGTGCGCTTGACCAAGCACCATGGCGCCGGCAACGACTTCCTCGTGATGCTCGATCCCGACGACACGAGGCCGTTGTCGGGGGCCGAGGTCCGGGCCCTGTGCGACCGCCACCGGGGGATCGGGGCCGACGGCGTCCTGCGGGCGACGGCCGGACGGAACGGCGCGGTGCTCACCATGGAGCTGCGCAATGCCGATGGTGGTGAGGCGGAGATGAGCGGTAACGGCATCCGCTGCCTGGTCCAGGCGGCCGTGGACGCCGGTTGGGTGACGCCCGGGCCGGTGGCGGTGGCGACGGCCGGCGGTGTCCGCGTCGTGAAGTATTACGCCGGCGAGCGTCCCGGACTCGGCTATGCCGGCGTGGACATGGGTCACGCCGTCCTTGGCCCGGAGCTCCCCCTCGACATCGCCCCCGACGTCCGTTTCGCCCGGACGGTGAACATGGGCAACCCCCATATCGTTCTGGTCGGCCGAGAAGTCGATGGCGCCACCGTGGCGACGGTGGGACGCCGGCTCGAGCATTCGGTCGAGGAACGGGCCAACGTGGAATTCGTGTGGTCCGGTCCCGACGCCGGTGAGCTGACCTTGCGGGTGTGGGAGCGCGGGGTGGGAGAGACCCTGGCCTGTGGCACCGGAACCTGCGCGGCGGCGGCGGCCGCCCACGACTGGGGCCTCGTCGGATCCCGGGTGCGGGTCCACAATCCGGGGGGGACGCTCGAGGTCGAGGTGCGCGGCGACGGCGTCTGGCTGGCCGGGCCCACGCAGAAGGTCGCCGATATCACCGTCGATGCATCGACGCTGGCCGACTTGACGGCACTCGGTGGTCATCGCCTATGACCCTGATCGAACGGTCATTTCGCGAGCGCATCGTGCTCGTCGGAGTGGTGTTCCCCTGGATGACGTCGGAGGCGGTCGACGCCGATCTCGACGAGTTGGCTCTGCTGGTGGGCACGGCCGGAGCGGATGTGGTCGGACGCGTCGTGCAACGCCGGGACCAACCTGACCCGGCCACCTACGTGGGTCGGGGCAAGGCCGAAGAACTGCACCAGCTCTCGCTGGCCGTCGACTCCGACACCGTCGTCTTCGACGACGAGTTGTCCCCCGCCCAACAGCGCAACCTCGAGAAGATCCTCGGTCGGACGGCCATCGACCGCACGGCGGTGATCCTCGACATCTTCGCTCAGAACGCCCGGAGCCAGGAAGGCAAGGCCCAGGTGGAGCTGGCCCTGTTGCGCTACCGGCTCCCGCGTCTGCGCGGCCGCGGCCGGGAGTTCAGCCAACAGGCCGGAGGGATCGGCACACGGGGGCCGGGGGAGACGCAGCTCGAGGTGGACCGGCGGCGGCTACTGCAACGTATGGCCCGGCTCGAGATCGACCTCCGCCATGTGTCAGCCACACGCCGGACCCAGCGTCGCTCGCGTGCCCGGGGCCGGCACCGATCGGTGTCGCTGGTGGGCTACACCAATGCCGGGAAGTCGACGTTGCTCAACCGGTTGACCGATGCCGGTGTCCTGGTGGAGAGCCGGCCGTTCTCGACGCTCGATCCCCGGACCAGGCGACTGGCGCTGCCCGGGGGGGAGACCGTTCTCGTGTCCGACACGGTGGGATTCGTGCGGAAGCTGCCCCATCAGTTGGTCGAGGCGTTCCGCTCCACGCTCGATGAGGTGCGGGAGGCGGAGCTGCTGCTCCACGTGGTCGACGGCTCGGCCCCCGAGCCCCAGGCGCAGATCGACGCCGTCCGGCTCGTGCTCGACGAGATCGGGGCCCAGAACGTCCCCGAGCTCCTGGTGGTGAACAAGGCCGACCGCAGTCCCAGGGCGGAGCGCGTGGCCGCCGATCATCCCGGGGCGGTGCTCGTGTCGGCCCGGACGGGAGCGGGCACCGACGACCTGCTTCGTGAGCTCGGCGTGCAGCTGCGCGTGGCTGACCGTGTCGTCGAGCTGCTCGTGCCCTTCGATCGTGGTGACGTGCTCGCCGCCGTGCACCGCGAGGGAGAGGTGGTCGACGAGTCCCACGGTGAGGGCGCCACCGTCGTCCACGTCGTGCTCGACGAGGTCGGTCGGGCGCGTTTCCGGCAGTTCCTGGCGTCGTGAACCCCGGTCCGACGGCGGGGGGGACAGCACCGGCGCCGGGCGACGCCCCGGTCGGGTTCGTTCCGCCGCCCTATCCGTACAGCCGCCTCGCCGCCGTCGCCGCGGTGGCCGAGCGCCACGACGGGGGGATGGTCGACCTGTCCATCGGCACCCCCTGTGACCCGCCTCCAGAGTCGGTCGTCGCCGCCCTGGCGTCGTCGGGGTCGGAGCGGGGCTACCCGTCGTCGGCGGGGAGCCCGGGAGTGCGGGGCGCGGCGTCACGGTGGATCGGACGCCGTTTCGGGGTCGAGATCGACGAGACCCAGATCGGGCTGTGCGTGGGAACCAAGGAGTTCGTGGCCTCCACGGCGTGGTTCCTCAAGTTGCGCAGTCCCCGACGCGACACCGTCTTGGCCCCGGCCGTGGCCTATCCCACCTACGCCCTCGGTGCGCAGCTGGCCGGGTGCCGGATGGTCGCGGTCCCCGAGGCGCCGGGCGGCGGGCTCGACCTCGGCCAGGTGTCGGAGCAGGACGCCGGGCGCGCCGTCGTTCTGTGGGTGAACAGTCCGGCCAACCCGACAGGGTCCCTCACCGACCTCGGCGCCGCGGCCTCCTGGGGGAGAGCGCGGGGAGTGCCGGTTCTGTCCGACGAGTGCTATGCCGAGTTCACCTGGGACAGGTGGCCGCCCCCCACGGTTCTGCACCACGGGACGACCGGCGTGGTGGCCGTGCACTCGCTCTCGAAGAGGTCCAACCTGGCCGGTCTCCGCGTCGGCTTCTACGCCGGGGACCCCGACCTCGTGCGGTTCCTGTCCGAGGTCCGCCAGCACGCGGGGTTGATGGTCCCGGGGCCGGTGCAGGCCGCGGCGGCGGTGGCCCTCGACGACGATGCCCACGTGTTCGCCCAGCGCGAGCGGTACTTGGGGCGCCTGGAGCGGTTGGCCGAGGTGCTGCGGTCCGCCGGTCTCGACGCCACGGTGCCGGCCGGCACCTTCTACCTGTGGGTGCCGGTACCCGACTGGGCCGCCGAGCAGGGCGAGGCCGAGGGGCGTGACGGGGCGTGGCCCCTGGCCGACGCCCTGGCCGAGGTGGCGGGGACGCTCGTGAGCCCGGGTGAGTTCTACGGCGAGTCGGGGGCCGGGCACGTCCGGATCGCCGTTGTCCAACCCGACGACCGGCTGGCCCTCGTGGGCCGACGCCTGGCCGCATCGACAGATCCGCGTCTCGGTGCCGTCCGGGCGCCCTGAGCTCCGAACGCCGCCCGGTAACCTCAACTGGATGGCCGACCTCCAGTCCCAGATCGAGGAATTGTGGACGCGCGCCGGTGAGCTCGGCCCGGCCGACACCGATGCGCTGGCGGTGGTGAACCAAGCCGTGGAGATGCTCGATTCAGGCGACGCCCGGGTGGCCGAGATGGACGCCGACACCGGTGACGTGGTGGTGCACACCTGGTTGAAGACGGCCATCTTGTTGTTGTTCCGTCTGCGCTCGATGGCCACCACCGAGCTGGGGCCGTTCGAGTACGCCGACAAGCTGCCGCTCAAGAAGGATTACGAAAAGGCCGGGGTGCGCGTGGTCCCCGGGGCCTCGGCGCGCTGGGGCTCGTTTCTCGATCGCGGCGTCATCCTCATGCCGAGCTACGTCAACATCGGCGCCCGCGTCGGCGCCGGGACGATGGTCGACACCTGGGCCACGGTCGGGTCGTGTGCCCAGATCGGCGCCAGGGTCCACCTCTCCGGCGGCGTCGGGATCGGGGGCGTGCTCGAGCCGCCGAACGCCGCGCCCGTGATGGTGGGCGACGACGCCATGATCGGCAGCCGTTGCATGGTGACGCAGGGGGCGCGTGTGGGCGAAGGGGCGGTTCTCGGCGAGGGAACGATCCTCAATCCCTCGATCCCCGTCGTGGACGCCGAGACCGGCGCAGAGCTCGGTCGGGGGACGGTGCCGCCCTGGAGCGTGGCGGTGAGCGCCTCCCGCCGCCGGGAGTTCCCGGGCGGGGAGTTCTTCCTGCCGTGCGTCCTGGTGCTCAAGCGCCTCGATCCGGGCCAGCGCCACGACAAGGCGCAGCTCGAGGCCGTGCTGCGCGATCACCAGGTGTCGACATGACGGGTGACGCCGCGATGACCGCGGCCCCGTCGTGATGGCAGCCCCGTCGTGATGTCGGCGCTGTCATGACCGATCTGCTCGCCTTGACCGCCGAACTGGTCGACATCCCCTCGGTGAGCCACGGCGAAACGGCGCTGGCCGACCATGTCGAAGCCGGGCTCCGTCACGCCGGTCACCTGGCCGTGGACCGCTTCGGCGACACGGTGGTGGCCCGGACGAACCTCGGCCGGTCCCGTCGCCTGCTGTTGGCCGGTCATCTCGACACCGTGCCGCCCTTCTCCGAGGCGGGCGGGCGGGGCATCGACGGGGACGTCCTCTGGGGCCTCGGGGCCG